>JACCSE010000028.1 GCA_013813145.1 Gemmatimonadales bacterium | reverse complement strand
CGCTGGCTCTCGATGTAGCGCGGGCCGTCGAGATACGGCTCGGCGGCCCGGAGCGCCTGATTGTACCGCTCGATGTGCCCCACCTGGAGCTGCAGGCCGCCCCGCCGGGCGGCGGCGATCAGCGCGTCCGCCTCTTCCAGGGTGGCGGCCAGCGGCTTCTCCATCAGCAGCGGCACGCCGCGCTCCAGCGCGCGCAGGCCCACCTCCGCGTGCGCCGGCGTGGGCACAGCCACCGTTACCGCCTCGACCCTGCGCAGCAGCGCGTCCAGATCGGTAAAGGCGCGGGTGCCCAGCTCGGCCGCCACGGCGCGGGCGCGGTCCGGGTCCACGTCACATACCCCGGCCAGGCGCACTTCGGGAAGCTGCGAGAGATGGCGGGCATGATGGCGGCCCAGGGCTCCTACGCCCACCACGCCGATCGGGAGCGGCGCGTTCACGCCGGTACGCCCCGCTCCGACGATTCCACGAACGCCAGGAACTGCTCCACCTCGGGGTAAGCCGGGAGGTCGCTCCGAGCCCGCTCCAGCGCCTGCGAGAGATTGAGATCCGAATTGAAGAAGAGGCGGTAGGCTCGCTTGAGCGCGGCCACCGTCTCGCCGGTGAAGCCGGCTCGGGTGAGGCCGATCGAGTTGAGCCCGTACAGCTCCATCGGGTTCCCCACCGCCTTCACGTAGGGCGGGATGTCCTGGTTCACCCGGGAGCCACCGCCGACGAAGGCGTAGGTGCCGATAGTGACGAACTGATGGATGGCGTTGAGTCCGCTGAGAACGGCCCGGTCGTGGATGGTCACGTGGCCCGCGCACTGAGTGCCGTTGGCGATCACCACCTCGTCGCCCAGGCGACAGTCGTGCGCGATGTGCACGTACGTCATGATGAAGCAGCGGGACCCGATGATGGTTTTATACGTCGCCGAGGTCGCGCGGTTGATTGTGGAGTACTCCCGGATGATCGTCCCCGCTCCGACTTCGACCCAGGTCTCCTCACCGCGGAACTTGAGATCCTGGGGATCGCCCCCGAGGATGGACCCGTCGCCCACGGTCACGTCGTCGGCCAGCCGCACGTTGCGCTGGAGCCTGACTCGGGGACCCAGTCGGCACCGGTCGCCCACCGTGACGTTCGGGCCGACCATCGCCCACGGGCCGATCTCCACTCCCGCTCCCAACTCGGCGAGCGGGTCGATGATCGCCGTCGGGTGGATCGCCGAGGTCACCGGTCCACCACCCTGGCCATCATCTCCGCCTCGGCCACCACGTTCCCGTCCACGTAGGCCACGCCCTTCATCCGGCAGGTGCGGCCGCGGTTCTGCAGCATCTCCAGCTCGCAGCGGAGCTGGTCGCCCGGAAGAACCGGCCGCCGGAACTTCACGTTGTCGAGCGACATGAAGTACACGACCTTCTGATCCGGATCCTCGATGGTGCCCAGCAGCAGCATGCCGCCGACCTGCGCCATCGCCTCGATGATCAGCACCCCAGGCATGATCGGATGGCCCGGAAAGTGGCCCTGAAAGAACGGCTCGTTGATCGTGACGTTCTTGATCCCGACGATCCGCCGGGTCCCCTCCACCTCGATGATTCGGTCCACCAGGAGCATGGGGTACCGGTGCGGTATCACGTCGAGGATTCGGCCGATGTCCATCGCCACGCCTCCGTCGCGCTGCGCGGTGCGGTGAAGCCAGCGGGCCAGCGCGATGTTGCCCTGATGGCTCGGCCTGGTGGCGACGACGTGCGCCTGCACCCGGCCTCCCATCAGCGCCAGGTCGCCCACGATGTCGCCGGCCTTGTGCCGGACGAACTCGTCGGGCCAGCGGAGAGCGTCGTCTCCCACCAGCCCGTCCTCGGAGAGGACCAGCGTCGACTCCAGCCCCGCGCCGAGGGCCAGGCCCCGCGCCCGGAGCGCCTCGGCCTCATCGAGAAACCCGAACGTGCGCGCCGGGCCCAGCTCCCGGGCGAAGCCCTCGGGCGTGATGTCGTAGCTCCCCGCCTGCCGGCCGATGAGCGGATGGCTCCATTCGATCGTGGTGGTGAGTCGAAAGTTCGGCGCCGGCGCCACGACGTATGACGACTCGCCTTCGCTGAGGTGAAACGGCGCCGTGACCCGATAGACCACCGGCTCTCCCGGCAGTTCCGCGGTGCCCGCCGCCCGCAGCGCGTCGACGTAGGGCGCAAACGAGCCGTCGCAGATCGGGGGCTCCGGTCCGTCCAGCTCGACGAGGAGGTCGTCGATCTGGAGCGCCGCCGCCGCCGCGAGCAGGTGCTCCACCGTCTCGACCGACCCTTCACCGTCACCGAGCGCGGTGCGCCGGTCGGTGGACCGCACCTGGGAGAGCCGGGCCGGTATGGTCGGGGTGCCCGACAGGTCCACCCGGCGGAACACGATCCCCGCTCCCGATTCACCCGCGATGCAGCGGGCCGACGCCTCGCGGCCGCGGTGCAGGCCGACGCCGCGGATCACCGCCTCACGGGCGATCGTGCGCCTACCCACCGGCGCGGCGCCCACCGCCGGCCACCAGCCGCTCGACCTCGGAGATGATCGGTGCGAGGCGGTAGAGCGCGGCCTGCGCCCGGAGAAACTGGCGATGCGGCCGGGCCGGGTGCCCGCTGACCGATACACCCGGCTCCACGTCGCCGAACACCGCGCTCTTCGCCGCCACCCGCGCCCCCGCCCCGATCGTCAGATGGTCGGTCACGCCCACGTGCCCCGCGAGGATCACCCCGTCCCCCACCCGCGTGCTCCCGGCCACCCCGACGCCCGCCATCAGCAGGCATCGCTCACCGATCCGCACGTTGTGTCCCACGTGCACCAGGTTGTCCAGTTTGCTCCCTCGCCCGATGACGGTATCGTCCACGCTGCCCCGATCCACGGTCGAGTTGGACCCGACCTCCACCTCGTCCTCCAGGACGCACCCGCCTACGTGGGGGATCCGGGTATGCCCCGAGGCCCCGGAAAGATACCCGAACCCCTCGCCGCCGATCACGGCGCCCGCCTTGAGCACTACCCGGTTGCCGATCCGGCTGCCCGAGTAGCACACGACCCGCGGTCCGATGACGGCGTCTTCCCCGACCACCACGCCGTCGCCCAGCGACACTCCTTCCGCCACCCGGCACCGGTCCCCCAAGCGAACGCCGCGGCCGAGCACCACGAACGGGCCGAGGGTCACGTCGGCTCCCAGCGAGCAGCCAGGACCGATCCGGCTCGTGGAGTCGACGCCGGGAGCCGCACGCGCCGCCGGAAACATGGCGCGGATGGCGTGGGCCAGCGCGGCATACGGATCGGCGACCACGATCCGCGCCCGGCTTCCCGCCGGCGCCTCCGCCAACCGCTCAGGAAGCAGCACCGCGCCAGCGGAGGTCTCCCGCAGCTCGGTGGCATAGCGCTCCGAGACCGCGAACGACAGCGCCTCCGAGCCGGCCCGGTCCAGCGG
>JACCSE010000600.1 GCA_013813145.1 Gemmatimonadales bacterium | reverse complement strand
TGAGCGCCGGCGCGATCGCGAGCAGCTCCCACCAGTGCCGGATCTCGAGGGTGTAGAGGTCCAGCTGGGCGTCGTCGATCGCCGCGTCCTCCGCCACCGGCAGCGCCGCGCCGTAGTACCGGCCGTTACCGACGACGATCTGGATGGTGCGCGAGCGGCGGCTCCCTCCGGCCCAGGAGATGTCGGCATGAAACGGTCGGGTGCGCCGCATCGCCCGGAGCGCCGTCAGCGCGTATGCGATGGGCCCCCAGCGCCGCTTGGTCTCGGCGGAAAGGTCCTCGGTGATCCGCACGCTGAGCCCCAGGCTCGCGGTGGTGAAGAAGTACCGGCCGTTGACCCAGCCCAGGTCGATTCGTCGGCGGGGGCCGTGCGCCACCAGCTCGCACGCCGCCTCGAGACCGTCCGGAACCCCGAGGGTCCGCGCCAGGTTATTGGCCGTACCGAGCGGCAGGACCCCGAGCGGCAGCCCGCTTTCGACCAGGCCCTGGAGCGCCAGGTGCAGGGTACCGTCCCCACCCCCGACGATGACCCGATCCACCTCGCCACAGCGGCGAAGGACCTGGTCGGGGACGCTGGACGGGTCCTCGGCGACCTCGACCAGGACGTCGAGCCCGAGGCCCGCGAGTCGCTCGACGAGCTCTTCGTGGCCCTCGCTGCCGCGGCGGGCGCCGGGGTTCAGGAGGAGCAGGGCTCGGGGCGGCATGGGTGGAAGGTAGCATGTAAGTTTGTCCCCATGTCCGCTCAGCCCGCCCCCGCCAGGTTCCAGGAGTCGAACCTCTGGTCCACCCCGATCCGCGATCTCGGCCTCACGATCGAAGGGACCCGCCTCGAGCCGATCATCCTCCAGTTCCAGGAGGAGCTCCGCCGGGCCGATCTCACCCGGGTGCGTCCGCGGTTCTACCTCTCCACCGAGTGGGGCGTGCCGTTCCAGACGGTGGCGATCGCGATCCCGTTCTACCTGGCGCATCCCGACCTCACGGCACTCCATGCCGAGCGGGTGGGGCACGTCGAGGGGTTCGATCGGGCCGACATCCTGCGCTACCTGCGGCACGAGATGGGGCACGTGATGAACTACGCCTACTGCCTCTATGAGGAAGAGGAGTGGGTGAAGCAGTTCGGCTCGATCACCCAGCCCTACATCGAAGACTACCGGCCCGAGCCGTTCAGCCGGCGGTACGTCAGGCATCTACCCGGCTGGTACGCGCAGAAGCACCCGGACGAGGACTGGGCGGAGACCTTCGCGGTCTGGGTGACGCCGGGGCTCGACTGGCGGGCGGAGTACGGCGCGTGGCCGGTGGCGGCGGCGAAGTTGGCCTACTGCGAGCGGACCCTGGCCGAGCTCCGCGGCCGGGACCCACGCAACACCAACGCCGAGCTGGACGAAGACGTGGGCGACATCGAGTACTCGCTCGACCAATACTACGGCGCCGCTTCCGATCCGCTGGGTGAGGCCACCCGCGGACTCGACGGAGCGCTACGGGCGATCTTCGAGGACCTCGGCGAGGAAGAAGGGATGTCGCTGGACGAGCAGATGGTGCCGGCCGACGCGCTGATCCGGCGGCTCGAGCCCGAGCTGCTGGCGAACGTATTCCGGTGGACGGGGCACTTTCCGGAGCGGACCCGGGTGCTGGTCCGCTATCTCGCCGAGCGCGCCGCGCAGCTTCAGCAGGGCTACGCGGCCAACCGGGAGACCGCGGCAACGGTGGCGTTTACGACGCTGGTGACGGGGTTGGCGATGAACTACGTGCAGCGCGGGAGCTATTTGCCGTAGGGCGGCGGGGCGGCAACAGTACACCGCCGGTGTCATCCCGAGCGCTAGCGAGGGATCTTCTTAACCGGGGCTCGATACCCGCGGAGAAGATCCCTCGCTGCGCTCGGGATGACACCCGACCTGCCTACTTTCTCTTCCCATACCGCTCCAACGCCAGATTCACCACCTGCTCGATCAGCCTCGGGTAGTCGATCCCCGCCGCCGCCGCCGACATCGCAAACTCGCTCGACTTCTCCAGGTAGCAGCTCGCGTTGACCTCCAGAACGTAAATGTCTCCCGTGTCGGTGAGCCGCAGGTCCACCCGGCCGTAATCCCTCACCCGGAGCGCCCGGTACGCGTCCACCGCCACTTTCTGAAGCCGCGCCCGAAGTTCGTCCGGCAACTGGGCAAGGACCGACCTGGTGCCCTTGTACTCCTTGCTCCGCTCGTCCCACTTGGCCTTGCTGTCCATCACCTTGGGCACGCCGTCGGGAAAGCCGGTGAAGTCGATCTCCACCGGCGGCAGCGCCTTCGCCTGGTTGTTGCCCAGCACCCCGACGTAGAACTCCCGCCCCTCGATGTACTCCTCCGCGAGGGCGTTGTCGTTCAGCTCTTTCCGGATCGCGGTCACCCGCTCCATCAGCGCGACCGTATCGTGGACCAGCGACTTTCCACCGATGCCGAGCGATGCGTCCGACCGGAGCGGCTTCACGAAGAGCGGCATCCGCAGGTTGCCGCCGGTCTCGAACGCCGCCTCCCGGCTGAAGACGGCGAACCGCGGATACAGGATCTCTTCGAAGGCGAGCAGCTTCTTGGTAAGACCCTTGTCCTGGCTCAGGTACAGCTCGCCCGGCCCGCTGCCGGTATAGCGGAGACCCAGCAGGTCGAGCAGCCCCGTCACCGGGATGTCGCCGAAGACGTCGTCCCCGAACATCTCCATCAGATTGAACACCAGATCGGGCCGCCGCCGCGCCAGGCCGGTGATGAGCCGCTTCACGTCGCCGTGCACGCCGAGGACGGACACCCGATGCCCCAACCGCCTGAGCGTGCGCGCCACCTGGAGCACGACCTGATCGTACTCCTTGGAGGCTTCGTCTTCGCTATCGAGATAGGTGAGGACGGTGATCTTCATGCGGCTACTCTCCCAACTCCATCCCCCACCGCGCCAGCGAGACCGGCAATCCACCGTAGGCGAGCAGCTCGTCGTGAAATCGGCGGCGGCTGAACCCGGCGCCGGCGCGTTCCCGGTAATCGTCGCGGAGCCGGAGCAGCTCCCGGCGACCGACCGCGTAGCAGAGCTGGTAGGTGGGCCAGGCGCAGTAGCGCCGCACCTCGGCCTCCGCGCTGAGCCGCTCGATGGGCAGGTGCTGCACCATGTAGTCCACCGCCTCTGCCGCCGTCATCCCCCGGGTGTGCAGTCCGATGTCGAGCACCACCCGCACCGCGCGCCATAATAGGTTCACGAGCTGGAACACGCGGGACTCGACCGAGGCGTAGTAGCCGGCCTCCTCCATGAGTTGCTCGCAGTAGAGGGCCCAGCCCTCCACCATCACCGGCGTCCAGAGGTGACGGCGCACCTGCGATCCGAGCTCCTGCGCCCGAACCAGTTGCAGGTGGTGCCCCGGGTAGGCCTCGTGGGCGACCATCGCGGGAATGGCGTGGCGACAGTGTCCCCGCCGCTGCTGGGCCACCGTCTCGGGCGGGAGCGACGGGTCGGGACGGGTCACGTAGAAGCGCCCGCTCTGCTGCCGGAGGAAGATCGGCGGCGGCTCATACGCCGCGAACGGCACCAGCGCGACGAGGAACGACGGCGTGGGCACCACCTCGACCGGGTCGGCCGGTACCGTCACCAGGTTCTCGTCCTGGACGAAGCGCTGGGCCCGCGCCAGCTCCTCGCGATACGCGGGCAGCAGCTCGTCCACGTCGGGAGCATCGTTCCGGAGCGAATCCACCAGCTCGCGCCACTCCCGCCCGCCCAGCTCGGCGGCCAGCGATACCAGCGCCGCCTCGGTTTCTTCCTGAAGGTGCAGCCCGTAGCGCCAGAGCTCGGGCGCGCCGGCAACCAGGGCGTGCTCGTGGTGCAGCCGCCGGCTGAACTGTTCCTCGCCGATGGCGAAGGCGTGCGGGTCGGCGCTGGGCTCGATCTCGTCGCGGAGCGCCGCGCCGAAGCGCTTGAGCGCCTGAAGCGCCTCGCCGGCGGCGAGCTGAAGGTCGGCCTGGAGCGCCGGCGTGTCGGCTGCCAGCCTGGCGGAGAGCTGCACCACCAGCTCGCCTCCACCACCCAGCATTCCCAGCGCGGTGTCAACGAAGACCGAGGGCGGTTCGTCGAGCGTGGCGCGCGCCGCCTCGAGGAAATCCGGCACCGCCCTGAGCCGGTCCAGCGCCGCCGGGGACCGGTCCTCCGCGGCGCCGTTCCCTCGGGCCAGCACGGCGTAGAGTCCCTGGAATAGATGCCCCAGCCAGAACCCGGGATTCCGCACGTGGGGGCGCTCGTACTCCAGCCGGAATACGCTGTTCCGGATCTCGCCGAGGAGCGCGGTACGATCGATCTCCTGCTGGACGTCGTCCACGTCCAGCTCCTCGACCGCGCCCGCGACCGAGCGC
>JACCSE010000593.1 GCA_013813145.1 Gemmatimonadales bacterium | reverse complement strand
CATCCATCACGAAGGTAGTGGCGACCGCCAGCGCGGCGATGCGTCTGGTGGATCGGGGCAGGCTCGACCTCGACGCGCGGGTCGGACGCTACCTGCCGCGCTTCTCCGGCGGACTCAAGAACCAGGTGACCGTGCGGATGCTGCTGGACCACACCAGCGGCCTCAAGAGCTACGTCCCCATCTACCAGCGGGCCCGCCGGAGCCGTTCGCGGGCCATCGACCTGCTCTATGCCCAGCCGCTGCTCCGGGTGCCCGGTGACTCGGCGGAATACAGCGACCTCAACGCCCTCTTTCTCGGTCTCGTCATCGAGAAAATCACCGGCCTTGCGCTCGACAAGGCCGCCGCGCGCGAGGTCTTCGGTCCGCTGGGAATGAGCGAGACGCTGTACAGACCGCCGGCCAGGCTCCGCCGGAGGACCGTGCCGAGCGGCGTCTGGCGGGGCACGCCGGTCGCCGGCGACGTGAACGACCAGAACGCCGTCGTCTTCGGCGGCGTGGCGGGTCATGCAGGCGTCTTCTCGACCGCCCGTGACCTGGCGCGCTTTGCCCGGGTCTGGCTACGGAAAGGCGTGGGACCGGAGGGTCCCTGGGTCCGCCCGGAGACGATGGCGACTTTTCTGGCGCTAGGCCCGAGGACGGGAACCCGGGCGCTGAGCTGGGACACGCCGGATCTCGCCGGCGAGGAGCCCAGCATTTTCGGCACCCTGATCAGCAAGGCGGCATACGGACACACTGGCTTCACCGGAACCGAGCTCTGGATCGACCCGACCCACGATCTCTTTCTCGTCTTCCTCACCAACCGTACCTTCGATCCGAAGACCCGGGATTCGCTCAAGGAGCTGAAGCTGGTGCGGACCGACGTCTCCGACGCGGCGATCCGCCTGGTGCCGCACTCCTGCGCCCAGGATCTGGTCTCGCGCTGTTAGGGGATCTCGAAAGTCGTGCAGCACCTTTTCGTCACATGCCGCTTTGCAGGAGTTCAGGACTGATGTGTTGGTGGTGACTCTTCGTGTCCGTAGTGCTCTTCGTGCCTTCGTGATGCCCAGCCGCAGACACTCAACCGAAAAGACTGAACCTTATCATGCCACCAACCTGGGCCGGCGGCAGCGCGGCTTCCCATCCCGTCCCCTGATTACCTTTAGAGAGAATCCGACGCCCGAAGCCCAAAGACGAAAGACCCGTCCCATGACCAGCCCCACCCCAGTTCCCGCTCCCGCCCCTGCTCCCGACACCGTCCGCAAGGCGCTTCGCGCCGTGAAGGATCCCGAGCTCAACCTCAACATCATCGACATCGGGCTGGTGTACGACGTCGAGGTGAACGAGCAGGGCGACGTCCACGTCCGCATGACCCTGACTTCGCCGGGGTGCCCGGCGGGGACGGAGATCATCGACGACGTAAAGACGGTGGCAGGCGACGTGGAGGGTGTGCGAAGCGTGGAGGTGGAGCTGGTGTGGGATCCGTATTGGACCCCGGAGAAGATGGATCCGCGGGTGCGGGCCTTCTTAGGGTTTTAGCTTGGTGTTTCGCGGGGGTTTTAGACCTGCTGTCGGCCGAGTCTTAGACCGGCTGTCCGCCGAGTCTTAGACCCATTGTCGGCCGGGTTAGCCCACTGTAGGCCGGGTCCCAGTGGTGCTCACTCGGCCGCCGCCGGCTCCTCTGGCGTCCTCGTTTCCGCCACCATCTCCGCACCGGACTCCTTCACCGCCTCGAGCAACTGCCCCCCGATTTCCTTCACCTGCCACCTCCGTATCTCCCGGATCCCGGCCAACTCCTCCAACGTCTCCGGCTTCACGTGCGCGATCGCTTCCAGGGTACCGTTGGGGCAGAGCACGCCAGGCGCCAGGTCGTACTTCGCGGCGAGCTGATTCCGGACCGCCTTGAGCCGCTCCATCCGAGCTTCGAACGCCGGATCCGGCCGTCGCCGGGGTGGACGTTCCAAGCGGGGCAGCTCGGCCTCGGGGATCTCGAGCGCGCGCTTCAGCGCCGCCAGGATCTCTCGACCCCGCCGCTCCGCCTGGTCCGCGCTGATTCCCGGAATGGCGCGGAGCGCCGTGAGATCCGCCGGCGGTTGCTTGGCCATCGCGAACATCGGCTCGTTGTTGAGGATGCGGAAGGTGGCGCGGTCGGCCCGCCGAGCCGTCGCCTCCCGCCACTCCCAGAGCTCCCGCAGCACCGCCAGTTCCCGTCCCCGCAACGCCTTCGCTCCCTTCATCCGGAGCCACCCCGGCTCGGCGGCATCGGTGTGAGTGCCGCGAACCCGGCTCAAGAGCGCGAACTCCTCCTCCGCCCACTCGAGCCGGCCCCGCTCCTGGAGGCGATTCCGCAGGATGTCGCGCAGCTCGGGGAGGTGCCGCGTATCGGTCGCCGCGTACTCCAGCATCGGGGGCGATAGCGGCCGGGCCGACCAGTCGGCCCGCTGGAACCGCTTGTCCAGCTTGAGCCCGAAGTATTTCTCCAGCAGCGCTGCCAGGCCGACGCCGGGTTCGTTCAGGAGCTGGGCCGCGACTCTGGTGTCGAACAGGTTGGTCGCGCCGAAACCGTACTCCCGGTCGAGCAGGCGCAGGTCGTAGTCGGCATCGTGAAAGACCACCTCGATCCCCGGGTCGGCGAGCGGCTCGGCCAGCGGCGTCAGGGTGCCCACCGCGAGCGGGTCGACGACCGCGGTCTCGCCGCGGGAAGAGATCTGGAGCAGGTAGACCCGGTCGTGATAGCGATGGAAGCTCGCCGCCTCAGTGTCCACCGCCAGGAGAGGCTCCCGGCTGAGCCGGGCAACGAGGTCCTCGAGCTCCGCCGGAGTCTGAATCAGCCGCACTATCGCTCCGCCTTCGCGACCAGCTCCAGCCCGGCCGCGATCTCGTCCAGCGCCTTCGAGAGTGTCTTGTAGAACTCGGCGTCGGGCTGCGGCGCACCACCCATGGCGGCGTCCATCTGAAGCTTGCGGGCGAGGCGCGCGGCGTGGCGGATGTAGTCGGTCTGGGGTTTCATGGGGGTCGCAGGTCGTGAGTCGCAGGTCTCAGGTCGTGAGCTGACGGGCACCGGGAAGCTGTAGTATATCTAGTTGGCCCGAAGGTCATATCTCTGATGACCTGCGACCTGCGACCTGCGACTCCATGCCCCTCCCCGAAATCGATCTCCCCGTCTACCCCAACGAGTGTGACGCCTTCGGCCATCTCAACCAGGCGGCGTTCCTGAGCCTGTTCGAGCGGGCGCGGTGGGAGATGCTGATGCGCGGGCCGGGGTGGGACGTATTCACCCGGTCGGGGGCATGGCCGGCGGTGCGGAAGACGGTCATCGACTACCACGCCGCGGCGTTCCCCGGCGATATCCTCCGCTTCCAGCAGGCGCTGACTCACCATGGGCGCACCAGCTTCACGATGCGGCAGACGGCCCGCCGGGTCCGCGACGACACCCTCATCGCCACCGCCGAGTTCGTGTTCGTCTGCGTCGACGGCGGCGGACGCCCGATCCCGGTGCCGCGGGAGTTCGGCGATTTCATGAGCCCGCGCCATGGCGGCGATGCGCAGCGACTCACCGTAAACGGGGTGAGCCTCGCCGTGGAAGTCCGGGGGGAGGGGCCCGCCGTGCTTTTCATTCACGGCTATCCCCTCGACCGCTCGGTCTGGGCTCACCCGGTGGCCGCGCTCGAGGGCTACCGCAGGATCGCTCCCGATCTCCGCGGCGCGGGAGAGTCCGATGCTCCCGACCTGGGCTACAGCGTGGAAACCTATGCCCGCGACCTGGCCGCGCTGCTCGACGCGCTCGGCATCGACGACGCGGTGCTCTGTGGCCTCTCGATGGGGGGCTACATCGCCTTCGAGTTCATCCGCCGCTGGCGCGCGCGGGTGCGGGGACTGGTGCTGATGGATACCCGGGCGGAAGCAGACACGGCGGAGGGCAAGCGCGCGCGCGACGCCGCCGCCGGCACGGCACGCGAGCGCGGCGCCGCCGCCATCGCCGAGAGCATGCTGCCGAAGGTTCTTTCGGCTGCCACCCTTTCCGGCTCACCGGAGACAGTGGAGCGGGTCCGGGCGATGATGGCGGGCTCTCCCGTGTCCGGCCTGGTCGGCGCCCTCGGCGCGATGCGCGATCGTCCTGACAGCACCGACCTGCTTCCCACACTTGCCGGGCTCCCGACTGTGATCCTCGTGGGCGAGGAGGACGAGCTCACCCCGCCCGCCCGTGCCCGCGCCATGGCCGAAGCGATCCCCGGCGCGAGGCTCGTGGTGATTCCTGGCGCTGGGCACCTTCTCCCGGTAGAGCGTCCCTCCGCGACGACCGACGAGCTGTTCGACTTCCTGCGTTCGATCCCCTGAAACCTTTGCCCTCGCCCCGGCGTTCTGGAAGATGGCCGGGACCATCTCAGCGTCCCGCCGGCAGTCCTTCCTCACAAGACGACCCCGGGCTCGCGGCCAAGACTTTACGAGCTTCGGGGTCGTACCTCGTTAGGGGGGCAGGGGCAGGTAGACACGAGAAACCCTCCGGATTCCGGAGGGTGTGCTCTTTCTGCCCCGCTGCCGACCCGCCGCCCCGCTACCTCTGCGGCCTTCCCGGCGGCGTGTCGCTATTGAAGATTTCTTTGTTCTTCTCCACGAACGACGTCATGTTGGGAGGGACATCCTCCTCGGGGAAGATGGCCGTCACCGGGCATTCCGGCTCGCAGGCGCCGCAATCGATGCATTCATCGGGGTGGATGTAGAGCTGGTCCTCCCCCTCGTAGATGCAGTCCACCGGACAGACATCCACGCAGGCTCGGTCCTTCACCCCGATGCAGGCCTCGACGATCACATAGGTCATTGCGGCGGCTCTCCCGGGCGTAGCGGCCAACGGCGAGCGCGGCCCAGCCGGACCGCGCATCTGTGCGTAGGTATACGAATTCCGATGGGGCGGCGCAAGGGGCGCAAGTGGGGCTCACAAACCTACATGCTCTCCGAAATCGGCGACGCATAGTTCTCGCTCCGCGGCTCCGGCGTGCCGTAGCGCCCGTTCGGGCCGTGCTGCCGGTGCCACTCTTCACCAAGGCAGAAAGGATCTAGGCCGGACGGGCGGTCTACCGCGAGCACCCCGTCCAGGTGGTCGAGCTCGTGCTGCACCAGCTCGGCCTGGTCGCCTTCGAGATCCACTTCGGACCACTCTCCCTTCAGGTTCTGGTACCGAACTCGAATCCGGTACGCCCGGGAGACTCTGACCAGCAAGTTGGGGAAGGAGAAGCAGTCGTCCCAGACCTCGAAGTCCTCGTTGCCGATGTCGATGATCTCGGGGT
>JACCSE010000580.1 GCA_013813145.1 Gemmatimonadales bacterium | reverse complement strand
ACGAACAGCTCGCCGGGGTCTTCCTGCCGCCAGATGGTGAGCTGCTCCTCGATGGCGGTATCCGCCGCGTCCACGTCGCCATCACCGTCGAAGTCGGGGTCCACCTCGTCGTAGTGGAGCAGCAGTTGGGCGGGCGCGGCGGGATCGAACTGGAGTCCGTTGGGCTGGATGTCCGCGATGACCCGGGTCGGATCTATCGCCCGCACGGTGATGAGGACCGAGTCGCCCTCGGCGACGGGGGTGCCGTCAGGCCTGGCGACCAGAGAATTGCCGGGCACCCGAAGCAGGACGAACAAGGTGCCCCGTCCGCCGGCCCCGTCGGTGAAGTAGATGCGGGCCTCGCGATCCTGGCCCTTCACCGCGTAGAAGGAGGTGTCGGTGACCTCCAGCGGAGGAGCGTCGGGTCGGATCCGGAGGGCGTCGAGCGTGTCCTCGGTCCGTTGGTCCGGATTGTCCTCGTCGGAGCACGCCAGCCCGAGCCCGAGCGTGCCGAACAAGATCAGGCTGAGAGCGATCCGTCGGGTGATCCACATAGATGTCTCCTGGAGTGTCACGTGCGTCACTCGGTGTCCGTCAGACCGTCCAGCAGGCGCTGAAGCCGGGGACGGGATATCCCGAGCCGTCGCGCCGCCTCGCTCTTGTTGCCCCCGGTGAGTTGCAGGGTCGCGTTCGCTGCCGCCCGCACCAGGGTGTTCAGATCGGAGGGAAACGGCAGCGGCCCGCCATCGGGGTCGACGCTGCTGCGGGCGGAACCCAGCTCGTCGGGACGCAGGGTACCGGGCGGGGACAGCACCAGCGCCCGCTCGATCGCGTTTCTGAGCTCCCGGATGTTCCCCGGCCAGCGCCGCACCCGGAGGGCCGCACGAACCTCCGGCGTCATCGGGGGGACCGGCAGCCCATAGCTCGTGGCCAGGCGGGCGAGGAACGTCTCCGCGAGCAGCTCGACGTCGTCCTCCCGCTGCCGTAATGGGGGCAGGGTGAGCGCCACGACATTCAGGCGATAGTAGAGATCTTCCCGAAACGTCCCCTGGCCCACGGCCGCCGCCAGATCCACGTGAGTGGCGCCGATCACGCGCACGTCCACTCGGCGCGCCGACTGACCCCCGACCCGTCGGATGGTCTGCCCCTCGAGCGCCCGCAGCAGCTTCGGCTGGAGCTCCAGCGGCAGGTGTCCTACCTCGTCGAGAAAGAGCGTCCCTCCATGGGCCTGCTCGAACAGCCCAGGCTTGGCGGCCACGGCGCCGGTAAAGGCTCCCTTCTCGTGCCCGAACAGCTCGCTCTCGAGCAGGTTGGCCGGAATGGCGGCGCAGTTGATCTCGACGAAGGGCTCGGCAGCCCGGGGACTGTGATAGTGGATGGCCCGGGCCAGCAGCTCCTTGCCGGTGCCGGTCTCGCCGCCGATGAGCACGGTGACGTCCCGGTGCACCGCCACCCTGGCGGCCTGGCCCAGCGTCTGACGAAGGATGGGACTGCGGCCCAGGATGGTCTCGAACCCGCTTCCTTGCCTCTCGGCCTCGGCGAATCGGCCTGCCTCCAGCCGGCCGCGCGCCTCCCGGGCGTCGCGCTCGAGAGTGCGGCGCAGGAGATCGAGATCGTCCGGCAGGGCGAAGTAGTCGTGCGCGCCGCGCCGGACCGCGGCGGCGGCCAACCGGTGGTCGGCGAGCGCCCCCACGAGGTAGCGCGGCACCGGCGCTGGGGGGAGCTCGGCCAGAAGCTCGAGCGCGGTCGCTTCCGCACCGCCGGCCATGAGCAGGACGACGCCGGCCCCGAGCGGAAGCGCCCCGCCCGGCTCGGGGCGCCATGCGACGATGCCGGCGCCGAGCTCTCCCGCCAACTCGGTAACCGTGACGTGAAAGCTGTCCGAGAGCTGTACCTCGGCGATCCACCAATCGCGCTCGGGCAATCCGCTCCTCCCAAGTAGCCGTCCCTGATCCTGTGCGCCGGACTGGGTGGAACGGTTGACGCGGGTAGTCCCGCCGGGAACCACTTCGTTCCCAGCGGGACCGGGGCACCGGAGGAAGCCCGAAGCCGGCTCGGGGCTACGGCGCCACTGCGAGGCCGACAACCCCCTCACCGCCCATCGAGCCGATCAGGGTGGCCTGGCCGCTCGCCAGGTTGATGGTATAGAGCGACGAGCCGGTGGCCCCGGTGGTCAGGGCAGCATAGGCGGTACCGTCGTCCCCGGCAATGTCGAAGCCGGCGGCTTCGGAGGCGTCCACACCCAGCGCGCCGACGGTCGAGATCTGACCGGTGTTGGGATCGACGAAGTTGACCAGCACGTCCAGTTCGGAATCGATGGCGAAGAGAACCGTGGTCGCCGGCGCCGGACTCACGCTGTTGGTGTAGGCGGAAGCCACGAGACTGGCCGTCGCGCCGGCGTTCGCGTCGCCGGCAGCGTAGGCGAGCGCCGCGTCGGTGAAGGCGAGGGCGCCGGTGAGCTGATTGACCCGCAGGTTAAGGCCGGTTTCGCTGTGGATCCGAAGCCGGTCCGGAACAGGGTTGAAGTCCACGCCGTAGAACTCTCCAGTGATCGTGCCGAATCCGGTGGCCGCGACCGCCGTGGCCGCCCCGGTGGCGGTGTCGATGGTGTAGAGATTCCCCGCGCTGCCTACGCCGTACAGCATGCCGTTCAGCGCATTGAAGTCGATGCCGACGGCGGTTTCGCCGGCTGCCATGCCGGTAATGGAGACTCCGCCCCGGTCCTCGTCCGGATTCTCGCTGTCGATCTCACGCAGTTGGTTGTCGCGATCGACGGCGTACATCCGGCGTCCTTCCACCGGGCCGGGGCTGGTCGGGTCATCGTCGCCACACGACGTGCTGGAGAGCACAACAGCGGCAAGGGCGCACAGACGCAGCACGGCGACGAGCGGGTTCGGGGTCATCATTCCTCCGCAGATGGATGGTCGGCCGGAGGTCGGATCCGATCCCGGCACCGGCAACCATTGGCAAGCCGGGGACCCAAAC
>JACCSE010000570.1 GCA_013813145.1 Gemmatimonadales bacterium | reverse complement strand
GACTGACCGTCATGATCCATTCCGACGAGGCCACGGCCGACCGGGCCGTGAAGCACCTGCAGAAGATGATCGGCGTGCGGGAGGCGATCGCCTTTCCGGCCGGCGATGGCGTGGCCCGCGAGCTGGCGCTGGTGAAGGTCCGGGCCCCCGCCGAACGGTACGGCGAGTTGCTGGACGTCGTCCACCTCTACCATGCTTCCATCGTGGACGACTCGCCCGAGGCGCCGATCGTCGAGCTGACCGGCTCCGAGGCGTTCGTGCTGAGCGGCCTCCGTGCGCTGGAGCGCTTCGAGGTCCTCGAGGTCGCCCGCACCGGCACCGTCGCGCTCGCGCCTTCGACCTCCTGACCCTCGACCCTCGACCCAGGACTCCCAGATGAGCAACGCTACCGTCCGGGTGTACTACGACGCCGACACCGACCGCGGGCGGCTCGGCGGCCGTACCTTCGCCATCATCGGCTACGGCAGCCAGGGACACGCCCACGCCCTGAACCTCCGGGACAGCGGCGCGCGCGTCCTGGTCGGCCTCCGGCAGGGTGGCGGCTCGTGGGAGCGGGCCCGCGCGGCGGGGCTCGACGTCCTCGGTGTCGCCGAGGCGGCGGAGACGGCCGACACCATCATGCTCCTGGTCCCCGACCAGGACATGCGCCCCATCTATGAGAGCGGCGTCGCCCCGGCGCTCAGGCGGGGCAAGACGCTGATGTTCGCCCATGGGTTCAACATCCATTACGGCGAGATCGCGCCGCCCCCGGGCGTGGATGTGTCGCTGGTGGCACCCAAGTCGCCGGGCCACCTGGTCCGGAGCGAGTTCGAGGCCGGCCGCGGCGTGCCGGGGCTGGTCGCGCTGCATCAGGACGCCAGCGGCGAGGCGCTGGCCAACGCGCTCGCCTACGCCGCGGGGATCGGGTGCACCCGGGCCGGCGTGATCGAGACTTCGTTCCGCGAGGAGACCGAGACCGACCTGTTCGGGGAGCAGGCGGTACTCTGCGGCGGCGTCACCGCACTGGTCAAGGCGGGCTTCGAGACGCTCACCGAGGCAGGCTACCGTCCCGAGATGGCCTACTTCGAGTGTCTCCACGAGCTCAAGCTGATCGTTGACCTGATGTACCGCGGCGGCATGCAGTTCATGCGCTACTCCATCAGCGACACCGCCGAGTACGGCGACTACACTCGCGGCCCCCGGCTGATCACCGACGAGACCCGGGCCGAGATGCGCCGGATCCTGGCCGAAGTGCGCGACGGCTCCTTTGCCAAGGAGTGGCTGGCCGAGAATCGCGCCGGCCGGGTCAACTTCGAGCGCCTCCGGCAGGAGGACCGCGACCACGAGATCGAGCGGGTGGGGAAGGTGTTGCGCGCCATGATGCCGTGGACAGAGGGGCAGCAACAGCAACCCCCCGGGAGCTCCGACGCCCGGGAAGCCTCGGAGCGCCTGCCCCGCCGCCCCGCGGCCCCCCTGCCCCGCTGATGATGGTTCCCCGGACCCTCTTCGAGAAAGTCTGGCAATCCCACGTCGTGACCACCCGCGGTGCGGGTACCCGGGACGACCCTGGGCCGGCCTTGCTCTACGTGGACCTTCACCTGGTTCACGAGGTCACCTCGCCCCAGGCCTTCGAGGGGCTCCGGCTCGCCGGGCGGAAGGTCAGACGACCCGAGCTCACGGTGGCCACCGTAGACCACAACGTGCCTACCGGCGACCGGAGGCTTCCCATCGCCGACGAGACCGCCGCCCGACAGGTGGCGACCCTGGTGCGAAACGCCCGGGAGACCGGGATCGAGCTGTTCGATCTCGACGCTCCGGACCAGGGGATCGTTCACGTCATCGGGCCCGAGCTGGGCCTCACCCAGCCGGGGATGGTCATCGTCTGCGGCGACTCCCATACCTCCACCCACGGGGCATTCGGTGCCCTGGCGTTCGGGATCGGGACCAGCGAAGTCGAGCACGTGCTCGCCACCCAGTGCATCGTGCAGAATCGCCCGCGGACGATGGAGGTCCGCTTCTCGGGGGTGCCCGCTGCCGGGATCGCGGCCAAGGACCTGATCCTGGCCCTCATCCGCCGGATCGGGATTGCCGGGGCGACCGGGTATGTCCTGGAGTACACCGGAGAGGCAATCGAAGGGCTCTCGATGGAAGGCCGGATGACGATCTGCAACATGTCCATCGAGGCCGGCGCCAGGGCCGGGATGGTGGCGCCTGACGCCACCACTTTTGCCTACCTCCAAAGCCGGCCCCGGACTCCCCGAGGTGAGGCATGGGAACGCGCCGTGTCGCGTTGGAGCAGCCTCAGGAGCGATCCGGGGGCGGACCACGAGCGGAGCATTCGAATCGACGCGGCTGCGCTCGCCCCCCAAGTGACCTGGGGTACCAATCCCGCAATGGCCGCGGATATCACCGAGCGGGTCCCCGATCCCGCTGATGCCGCTTCGGAGGCCGATCGCCTGTCATACCGGCGGGCTCTCGAATACATGGATCTGCGGCCCGGCACCCCGCTCGAAGGGCTGCGGGTAGACCGGGTGTTCCTGGGCTCCTGCACCAACGGACGGATCGAGGATCTGCGCGACGCTGCCACTATGGCACGGGGACGAAACGTGGCTCCCGGGGTGCGCGCGATGGTCGTGCCGGGCTCGCAACGGGTCAAGACGGAGGCCGAGCGGGAAGGGCTCGACCGGGACTTCACCGAGGCCGGCTTCGAGTGGCGCAACCCAGGGTGTTCAATGTGCCTTGGCATGAACGAGGACATCCTCTTGCCCGGCGAGCGTTGTGCCTCGACCTCCAACCGAAATTTCGAGGGAAGGCAGGGGAAAGGCGGCCGCACGCACCTGATGAGCCCGGCGATGGCCGCCGCGGCAGCGGTGGAGGGGTGTCTGGTGGATGTTCGTGGGTATATACGGAGCTGAGAGGGGGGTATGCAGCGATGGTGACCGGGTATTCTCATGGCTAAACTAGGTGAGCATCGTATGTTAAAACAGGATCATTGTTATCGTTATCAATTCTACATCAAGTTACTTGTCACCTAAGCTGCACCGCCGGACTGAATAATAACTCAAGGACATATGCAAGCCTTTAAAACCCACTCCGGACGGGTCGTGGCACTCCCCCGCGCCGATGTGGACACCGATCAGATCATTCCGAAGCAGTTCCTGAAGCGGATCGAGCGCACCGGGTTCGGTCCGTCGCTCTTCTTCGACTGGCGCTACCGGCCGGACGGCTTGCCCAACCCTGAATTCGAACTGAATCATCCTGACGCCGCGGGCGCGTCGGTCCTCGTCACCGGTCCCAATTTCGGGTGCGGATCGTCTCGCGAGCACGCGCCTTGGGCGCTCCACGACTATGGCTTTCGTGCTCTGATCGCCCCGTCGTTCGCCGATATCTTCTACGGTAACTGCTGTCAAAATGGCTTACTTCCTGTGGTGCTGCAAGAGGGCGAGGTGGCCGAGCTGATCCGGCGAGCCGAAGCGAGCGTGGGCGGATACGAGTTGAATGTGGACTTGATTGAGCGGACGGTGAGCGATACCGCTGGGTTTGCGGCGAGGTTCCAGATGGACTCCTATCGTCGGGAGATGTTGCTGCGCGGGCTGGACGAGATCGGAAGGACGCTCGAGCTGGAGGCCGGAATCGCCGCGTTCGAGCGACACCGGTCCGAACCCGCGGTCCGGGGGGTCTCATGAAACAGTTCACGCTGGCTGTGCTCCCCGGGGATGGGATCGGACCGGAGGTCACCGAGGAGGCGCTTCGGGTTCTGCGAGCGGTCGGGGACCTATTCGGCTACCGGATCGACACGGCCGAGTACGCTATCGGGGCGGCCGGCGTGGAGGAGGCCGGTGTCGCTCTCCCGCCGCGAACCCGTGCCGCGGTGGTAGAAGCCGATGCCGTTCTCCTCGGAGCGGTTGGCCACCCAGCGCTGGCCACCGCCGGGGGCGAACGCCGCCCCGAGGCAGGCCTCCTGGCACTCCGGAAGCTGCTCGGCGCCTACGCCAACCTCCGGCCGGTCGCGGTCCATCCGGCGCTGAGGCACGCCTCGCCCCTCCGGCCGGAGCGGCTGGAGGGGGTGGACCTGCTCATCGTCCGGGAGCTTACCGGCGGGCTCTACTACGGCGAGCCGCGGGGGCTCTACCCCACCGAGGCGGTGAACACCCTGCGCTACACGGTACCCGAGATCGAGCGGGTGGCGCGGGTCGCCTTCGATGCCGCCCGGAGCCGGCGTGGAGGCCTCACGTCGGTGGACAAGGCCAACGTGCTCGAGGTGTCTCAACTCTGGCGCGAGACGGTCTCTCGCCTGGCGTCGGAGTATCCGGACGTGACGGTGGAGCACCTCTACGTGGATTTCGCCGCGATGCGCCTGATCGCCGATCCTGCCCGGATCGACGTGCTGCTTACCGAGAACCTCTTTGGAGACATCCTGAGCGACGAGGCGGGGGTACTCGCGGGCTCATTGGGGCTCTTGCCTTCCGCGTCGGTCGGCGACGGCCCCGGGCTCTTCGAGCCGGTCCACGGCTCCGCGCCGGACATCGCCGGCCGGGGCATCGCCAACCCGGTCGGCGCCATCGCCAGCGCGGCGATGCTCCTCCGCCACGGCCTCGACCTCGGCGAGGCAGCCGAGGTGGTCGATCAGGCGATCGCCTCGGTACTGGCCGCGGGAGCTCGCACGGCGGATATCGCGCGGCCGGGGGATCCGGTGCTCGGCACCCGGGAGATGGGTGAGGAGATTGCCCGCTTGGTGCTCTGGGGGCGGGCGGTGGTGGACAGCGGGGCTGGGGGGCAGCGGAGCGGCGGGGCAGCGACGGCACACCGGGGGAGCACGTCGTCCTGACCAGTCCGTCATCCCGACCAGTCCGTCATCCCGACCAGCACGTCATCCCGACCAGCACGTCATCCTGAGCGGAGCGAAGGATCGGCCCGCGCATGCGTGTAAGGCTCGATGCTCGCGCGGGGGCCTGACGCAGGCGTCCCCCTACGGAGCATCCGTCACCGCCCCCAGGCTCGCGCTCGAGACCTGCCTGGCGTACTTGAACAGCACCCCGGCCGTGTAGCGCGCGGCAGGCGGAGTCCAGGCTTCTCGCCGCCGCTCCAGCTCGGTGCGGCAGACATCCACGTCCAGCTGCCGCTGCTCGGCATCGATGGTGATCAGGTCGCCCTCCTCCACCAGGGCGATCGGCCCGCCGACCGCCGCCTCCGGCGCGACGTGGCCCACGACCAGCCCGTACGTCCCCCCCGAGAATCGTCCGTCCGTGATCAGCCCGACCGAGTCGCCCAGCCCGGCGCCGATGATGGCCGAGGTCGGGGCCAGCATCTCGCGCATGCCGGGCCCGCCGCGGGGACCCTCGTAGCGGATCACGAGCACGTCGCCCGGCCGGATCTGCCCGGCGAGTATGGCGCCGAGGCAGGTCTCCTCCGACTCGAATACCCGGGCCGGCCCGGTGATCCGAGGCGAGGCCACGCCGGCAATTTTCGCGACCGAGCCCTCGGGAGCCAGATTCCCCCGCAGCACCGCCAGGTGCCCCTGGGGATACATCGGCCTGGACCAGGGCCGGATCACTTCCTGGTCGGATCGCGGTTCGGCGGGCACGTCGCGCAGGGACTCGGCGACCGTCTCGCCGGTGATCGTCAGCGCCTCTCCGTCCAGTAGGCCCTTTGCCAGCAGCATGCTCATCACCTGGGGCACACCGCCGGCGCGGTGCAGGTCGGTGGCGACGAAACGACCCGAGGGCTTGAGGTCGCAGAGCACCGGCACCCGGGCGCGGATCGCCTCGAAGTCGTCGAGGGCGAGCGGCACGCCTGTCGCGTGGGCGATCGCGAGCAGGTGCAATACGGCGTTGGTGGAACCGCCGATCGCCATGCAGACCGCGATGCCGTTCTCGAACGCCGGCCGGGTCAGGATGCTGCGGGGAAGCCGCTGCCGCCGCACCGCCTCCACCAGCACCGCCGCCGAGCGGGCGGCGCTGTCGGCCTTTTCGTCGTCCTCGGCCGCCATGGTGGACGAGCCGGGCAGGCTCATCCCCATGGCCTCGAATACCGAGGACATGGTGTTAGCGGTGAACATGCCGCCGCACGAGCCCTTCCCCGGGCAGGCCCGCCGCTCCACTTCCAGCAACTCTCTATCGCCGATCTTGCCGGCTCCTCGCTGCCCCACCGCCTCGAACGCGCTCACCACGGTGAGGTCCCGCCCCTCCCAGTGTCCCGGCTTGATGGTGCCGCCATAGACGAAGATGGCCGGAATGTTCAGCCGCGCGATGGCGATCATCGCTCCCGGCATGTTCTTGTCGCAGCCGCCGACCGCGATCACCCCATCCATGCTCTGGGCCCCGCAGGCGGTCTCGATCGAGTCGGCGATGACCTCGCGGGAAACCAGCGAGTAGCGCATGCCTTCGGTGCCCATCGAGATCCCGTCGCTGACGGTGATGGTTCCAAAGAGCTGCGGCATCGCCCCGGCTGCCCGCACCGCCTCCTCGGCCCGCCGGGCAAGGACATCGAGCCCGGCGTTGCACGGAGTGATCGTGCTGTACCCGTTGGCGATCCCGATGATGGGCTTGCCGAAGTCGTCGTCCCCGAACCCCACGGCGCGGAGCATGGCGCGGTTGGGGGCGCGCTGGACGCCTTGGGTTATGGCGCTGCTGCGGAGCTTAGGAGGCATCGGCGGAATGTATCGGAGCCGGACGGCGCTTGGCACCCGCACCTGCCTGCTGTCCACCGTGCGCTACATCGGCCCGCGATTACTGAGGCCGGCGACTATCGTCGGTCTTGACACGCCTACCGCGACTGGCGGGGCGCTCTGGCTGCCCGGACCTCTGGAAGGTGCTGCTCGTAGGGCAGGCAGCACCCGGCCCACTTGGGACGGGTGCATGTCTTGTCAGCTAGTTTGCCGCCACCGCCGGCGTCACGGCCGCCTCGTTCTTCTCCCCCGTGCGGATCCGGTAGACCTGCTCCACGTCGAGCACGAATACCTTACCGTCCCCTACGTCGCCGGTCCGCGCGCTGCCCAGAATCGCCTTGATGGTTACCTCCACGAACGGCTCGGACACGCCGATCTCCAGGCGGACCTTCTCCTGCAGATCCATCTTGACGGTGGTGCCGCGGTAGGTCTCGACCCGCTCGGTCTCGCCGCCGTGCCCCAGCACCCGGGAAGCGGTGAGCCCGCGGACCTCGGCCAGGTAGAGCGCCTCGAGGACTTCGTTGAGACGGTCGGGGCGGATGATTGCGACGATCAGCTTCATGATGATCTCTCCCGGCCTCAGCGCGGCGCGACTTGCGGGGTGAATGCGGGCAACGGCTCCGGCGCGGACGACGCCATCTCCGGGTGGATCAGGATCGAGCCTTCGCCGCTGGCGTACGCCTCTTCGCCGTGCTGGCTCACGTCCATACCGACGCCCTCGGTCCGCGGCACCACCCGGAGGGCGGTAACGAAGGCCATCGCCTTGAGGATCGCGAAGGTCATCGCGGCCGCGTAGGCCGCGGAGCTGAGACAGCCGAGTGCCTGGACGCCGAGCTGGGCCGGGTTGCCGTACAGCAGGCCATCGTTGCCGGCGCCGTTCCATACCTTCTGCGCCAGTATGCCGGTGAGCAGCGCGCCGGTCAGGCCGCCTATCCCGTGGCCGGCGAACACGTCGAGCGAGTCGTCGATCCGGGTCCGGGAGCGGAGCGCGATGGCGAAGTAGCTGGGGAAGGCGGCCAGAGCGCCGAGCGCCAGCGCGCTGCCAGGGCTCACGAAGCCTGCGGCGGGGGTGATCGCCACCAGTCCTACCACGATCCCCGTGGCCGCACCCACGGCGGTGGCCCGCCCGGTGCGGAAGTAGTCCAGCAGGGTCCACACCAGCAAAGTGGCCATGGGCGCCAGGAAGGTGTTGCTGAAGGCGAGCGCGGCCAGCTCGTTCGCCGCGAGCGCGCTCCCTCCGTTGAACCCGAACCAGCCGAACCAGAGCAGCCCCGCGCCCAGCAGGGTGAAGGGCACGTTGTGGGGCAGTACCGCCTGCCGTCCGTAATCCTTTCGGGTGCCGAGCACCAGCGCCGCGACCAGGGCCGACACGCCGGCGTTGATGTGCACCACGGTGCCGCCGGCGAAATCGAGCACGCCGCGGGTCATCAGCCAGCCGCCCCCCCAGACCCAATGCGCCACCGGGGCATAGACCAGCAGGGTCCACAGCACGATGAATGCGACGTAGGGCCCGAACCGCATCCGTTCCACGACCGCGCCCGAGATCAGGGCGGCGGTGATGATGGCGAAGGTGCCCTGGTAAGCCATGAACAGGACGTGCGGGATAGTGCCCTTCGGCTCGACGCCCACGCCGGCGAGT
Organism: Gemmatimonadales bacterium; assembly: GCA_013813145.1. Lineage (GTDB taxonomy): Bacteria > Gemmatimonadota > Gemmatimonadetes > Gemmatimonadales > GWC2-71-9 > CAVVWJ01. Next base: position 1,973 of record JACCSE010000570.1, on the reverse strand, counting down.
CCGAGATTGGCGAGTCCGCCGAGGAGCGGGCCGCCCTCGCTGAAGACCAGGCTGTACGCCAGGACGGCCCAGGTGACTCCCACGACGCCGAGCGCCACGAAACTCATCATCATGGTGTTGAGCGAGTTCTTGTTCCGCACCAGGCCGCCATAGAAGAACGCTAGCGCCGGCGTCATGAGCAGAACCAGCGCGGTCGAGACCAGCATCCAGGCGGTGTCGGCTTGGTTGATCTGTTCCATCGGAGCTCCCTTGGGGGTCGAGGGTCCGCCTTCAAGCGTCGTAATACAGGAAAAACTCATACGGATGTGGCCGCAGGCTGACCGGCGCGATGTCCTTCGAGCGCTTCATGGCGATCCAGGTCTCCACCACGTCGGGAGTGAAGACTTCGCCCTCGAGCAGGAACGCATGGTCCTGCTCCAGCGCGGCGACCGCCTCCGCCAGCGAGGCGGGCACGGTCCCGATCTCCTGCTTCCTGTCGTCGTGCAGTTCGTACAGATCCTCGTCGATCGGGGCGGGCGGCTCCAGCTTCCGCTTGATGCCGTCGAGCCCGGCCATGAGGAGCGCCGAGAACGCCAGGTAGGGGTTGGCCGTGGAATCCGGCGCCCGAAACTCGACCCGCCGCGCCTTGGGGCTGCTCGAGTAGCAGGGAATCCGGCAGATCGCCGAGCGGTTCCGCGCGGAGTACATCAGGTTGACCGGCGCCTCGAAGCCGGGCACCAGCCGGCGGTAGCTGTTGGTCGTCGGCGCGCAGAGCGCGAGCAGCGCCGGCGCGTGCGCGATGAGCCCGCCGATGTAGTGCCGGGCCATCTCGGAAAGCAGCGCGTAGCCGTTCTCGTCGTAGAAGAGCGGCTTGTCGCCCTTCCAGAGCGATTGGTGCACGTGCATTCCCGAGCCGTTGTCGCCGAAAAGTGGCTTGGGCATGAACGTCGCCGTGAGTCCCAGATTGTGGCAGACATTCTTGACGATGTACTTGTAGATCAGCAGCCGGTCCGCGGTCTGGACCAGGGCGCCGAACCGGAAGTCGATCTCCGCCTGACCCGCCGTCGCCACCTCGTGGTGCTGCACCTCCACCGGTACCCCGGCCTCGATCAGCGCGAGCATGATCCTGGAGCGCACGTCCTGCAGCCGGTCCACCGGCGGAACCGGGAAGTATCCCTCCTTGTGCCGCGGCCGGTGCCCCAGGTTCGGGCTCCCACCATTCCGCCCCGAGTTCCACACCCCTTCGTCCGAGTCGATGTGGTAGTAGCCCTCGTGGGCGTTCTGGTCGTAGCGCACCGAGTTGAAGATGAAGAACTCGGCCTCGGGCCCCCAGCAGGACGTCGTCGCGATGCCGCTGGTCTTGAGATGCTCCTCGGCCTTGAACGCGATGAAGCGGGGATCTCGGGAGTAAGGCTCCAGCGTCAGTGGGTCGTAGATGTCACAGATGAGCGAGAGGGTCGGCACCGAGAGCACCGGGTCCACGAAGGCGGTGGATGCGTCGGGCAGGAGCAGCATGTCGCTCTCGTTGATCGCCTGGAAGCCACGGATGGACGAGCCATCGAAGCCCAAGCCCTCCCGGAACACGCTCTCGTCCAGCGCGCCCGCGGGGATGGAGAAATGCTGCCAGGTACCCGGAAGGTCGCAGAACTTCACGTCCACGACCTGGATGCCCCTCTGCTTGATCAGATCGAGCAGGCCGCGCACTTCGCCGGTCTGGGAAGGGCGCCCGGGCGCGCCGGCTCGTGCGATGGTCCCCATGAAGGTCTCGCGTTGAGGGTTCGGTGCTACTCAGATGCCCCTGGCTCGACGGATCGAACGCAGGGGCGTCGGGTTGAGTCGGTGTCACTCAGAGCCGTGGACCCGGCGGTTCGCGCGGTGGAGGGGTGCGGTTTCGGTGGATGTGCATTGCCGGGTTCCGGGGTGCGGATGGTTGCCTGGGCTGGAGCTGAGTATATCTGCTGGCGCGGAGTGTGTCAATATAAATGTGCAGAAAC
>JACCSE010000532.1 GCA_013813145.1 Gemmatimonadales bacterium | reverse complement strand
GTTTGGTGCGCACGGACCCGCCGGTGTGCTGTTCCTGCCCCCCTGCCCCGCTGCCCCGCTATATTTCTCGCCATGACCACCCCCCGCCCCGTCATCGTCGGTACGGGTATCGCCGGGCTCTGGACGGCCTGGCGACTGGCCTCGGAGGGTCAGCCGGCGGTAGTGGTCACCAAGGAAACCCTGGCGGACAGCGCCAGCGCCTGGGCGCAGGGGGGCATCGCGGTGGCGCTGGGGCCGGGCGACAGCCCCAGCCAGCATGCCGCGGACACCCTCGCCGCCAGCGACGGCCTGGCCGATCCCGAAGCTGTCCGCATACTTACAAGTGAAGGGCCCAGCAGAGTTTACGAACTGCTCGCCCTGGGTGCCCGGTTCGACCGGGGGCTGGACGGGCGGCTGCGGCTGGGGCTCGAGGCGGCCCACACCCAGCCTCGGATCATCCATGCCGGGGGCGACCGAACTGGGGCGGCTTTGATCGGCTGCCTGGCTCAGGTGATTCGCTGTCACCCGTTGATCGAGCTGCTGGAGCACACCGAGGTGGTCCGCCTGGTTGAGGATGGCGAACGCGTCACCGGGGTGATCGTGCTGCCCGGGAGCGGTGCCGACTACTTCCTGAGAGCCTCCGCCATCGTTCTCGCTACCGGCGGCGTGGGACAGCTATATGCGGTCACCACCAACCCTCGGGTGGCGACTGCGGACGGCTGGGCGCTGGCCCACCGTGCCGTGGCCGAGCTCCGCGACCTCGAATTCCTCCAGTTCCATCCTACCGCGCTCAAGCTCCCCGGCGTCAACCCGGCTCCGCTGATCTCCGAGGCGGTGCGCGGGGCGGGCGCACTGCTGGTGGACCGCGCGGGCCGGCGTTTCGCGCTCGACGCCGACGCCCGAGGCGAGCTGGCCCCGCGCGACGTGGTGGCCCGCGCGGTGGCGATCGCGGATGCAGCGGGCGGGGCCTGGCTCGACGCTCGGGCCATTGCCGACTTTCCGGCGGTGTTTCCCGGCACCACCGCCATACTCACCCGGCATGGTCTTGACCCAGTCCACGACCTCATCCCCGTCGCCCCGGCGCTTCACTACGCCATGGGCGGGGTCCTGACCGATCTCCAGGGCCGGGCCACCCGCGCAGGGCTCTGGGCGGCCGGCGAGGTAGCGTCGACCGGGGTCCACGGGGCCAACCGTCTGGCCTCCAACTCCCTGCTCGAGGGGCTGGTCTTCGCCGACCGGGCGGGCCGCGCTCTCGCGACCGAGCTTCGGGAACAGGCCCCGTCCGGCCTTCCCGCCGACCAGCCCGTGGCGGCCCTCCGGCGCGACGCCGGGGCGGACGCTGCCTGTGAGCCGACCCTGATGGAGATGCGGGAACTGATGACCGCGAACGTCGGCCTTCAGCGTTCGGAGGGGTCGCTCCTGCACGCCGAACAGGAGCTGGCTCGTTTCACCGGCGCCACCCCGGCGGACGCCTGGCGGACGCATAACCAGTTGCTCGTCGCCCGGCTCATCACCACCGCCGCGCGCCGCCGCCGGGAGAGTCGCGGCGGGCATCGCCGCTCCGATTACCCGCCGGCCGCACTCGAGCGGGAGAGCGCATGACCTTCCGCGGCGCCGGGGACGCCCCGCTCGCGCTTCCCGTGATCGAGAATCCCGGCGAGGGTCCCGAAGAGATCGCCGTCCTCCACCAGGAGATCCGCGAGCTCGCCCGCCGGCGCAACGCGGTCGTGCTGGCACACAACTATCAGCGGCCCGAAGTGCAGGACACCGCCGACTTCGTCGGCGACTCGCTCGGCCTCTCCCGCCAGGCGGCGCGGACCGAGGCGGAGGTGATCATCTTCGCCGGGGTGCACTTCATGGCGGAGACCGCGGCCATCCTGTCGCCGGAGAAACGCGTACTCCTGCCCGACCTCCGGGCCGGCTGCTCCCTCGCGGCGACGATCACCGCCGAGGACGTCCGCCGCTGGAAGGCGGAGTTTCCCGGCTACATCGCCGTCGGCTACGTCAACACCACCGCCGAGGTAAAGGCCGAGCTGGACTACTGCTGCACGAGCGGGAACGTGTTGGAAGTGATCGATGCCATCCCGGAAGACAGCGGGATCCTCTTTCTTCCCGATTTCTTCCTCGGCGCGCACGTGCGCCGGATGCGGCCCCACCGGCGGGTCGAGGTATGGATGGGCGAGTGCCACGTCCATAAGGGGATTCGGAGCGAGACCCTGAACGAGGCGAGGGAGCGGTACCCGGACGCGGAGGTGCTGGTACATCCCGAGTGCGGCTGCGCCGGGCAGCTCATCTACGAAATGGGCCGGGGCGATATCGATCCCGAGGGGCTGCACATCCTCTCGACCGAAGGGATGGTCCGCGCCGTGACCGAGCGGCCGGTCTCGCGGTTCATCGTCGCAACCGAGACCGGCATCATGCACCGGATGCAGCAGATGGCGCCCGAGAAGCAGTTCATCGCCGCGGATCCGGAGGCGGTGTGCGCCTTCATGAAGACCATCACCCTCACCGGCGTTCGTGACTCGCTGGCGCTCGACCGTCATCACATCACCGTGCCGCCCGACATCGCGAGGCGCGCGCGGCTGGCCATCGAGCGTATGGTGGCGCTGGGCCGGTGACCGGCGAGGCCGAGCGGATCGCGGCACTCGCGCTGGCCGAAGACGGCGACACCGACATCACCAGCGCTGTTACCATCCCGGCGGGCCTCGACGCCGCCGACGGGATCATCCAGTACCGAAGCGGCGGCGTGCTGGCGGGAAACGCCTGGGCCGACGCCGTGGCCCGGGCCTGCGACTGCCGGATCGACTGGCGCGCACCCGAAGGCCGGGCGCTTCCGCCCGGCGCCACCGTCGCCGTCGTTCGGGGTCCCCTCGCCCGCCTGCTCCGCGCCGAGCGTCCGCTGCTCAACCTGCTCCAGCGCGCTTCCGGTATCGCCACCGCTACCCGGGCCTACGTGGACGCCGTGGCGGGAACCGGCTGCCGCGTCCTCCATACCCGCAAGACCGCGCCCGGCCTTCGGGCACTCGATATCGCGGCCGTACTCGCCGGCGGCGGAGCGCGGCACCGCGCCGGCCTGAGCCACGAGGTCATGGTCAAGGACAACCACTGGCACGCCCTGCGGCGGACGGGAGAAACGCTTGCGGCGGCAC
>JACCSE010000515.1 GCA_013813145.1 Gemmatimonadales bacterium | reverse complement strand
CAGCATGGCCTCGTAGTCGATGCCGCGGATGACCTGCTCCAGCACCTCGGCGGGCGCGAGTCGGCCGGCCCGTTCGGCGAGGCCGTCGATGAACCCCCCAAAGTTGCGGAACGCCTCGCGGACGTTGGGCCGGAGGTCGGTGATCCGGTCGGCCGCCCGCGCGGTGTCGAGCAACGGTTTGCCCCACTGCGCCGCCATGCGGCCGAGGGTGGCGAGACTGGAGTCGCCGAGCCCGCGCCGGGGCACGGCCACCGCGCGCAGGAAGGCCTCGTCGTCGGCCGGATTGGCGATGAGCCGGAGGTAGGCGAGCAAATCCTTTACCTCACGCCGCTCGTAGAAGCTGATCGCGCCGATCAGCCGGTAGGGAATGCCGGCACGGCGGCACGCCTCTTCCAGGGCGCGGGACTGCGAGTTGGTACGGTACAGCACCGCCATCTCGGCGTACTGCCAGTCGCCGGCGGCGCTCCGCCGCTCCAGTTCGCGCACTACCCACTCGGCCTCGTCCCGCTCGTCGGCCGCGGCGACCAATGTCACCGTCTCGCCGCCCCGGCGGCGGGTGGTGAGCGTCTTGCCGATGCGGCCGCTGTTCTCCGCGATCACCCCGTTGGCGGCGTCGAGCACCACCTGGGTGGAGCGATAGTTCTCCTCCAGCCGCACCAGCCGGGCTCCCTCGAAGTCGCGGAGAAACTCCTGCATGTTGCGCACGTCGGCGCCGCGCCAGCCGTAGATCGACTGGTCGTCGTCGCCCACGGCGAAGACGTTGCCGTGGGCCCCGATCATGCGGATAAGCTGGTACTGGGCGCGGTTGGTATCCTGGAACTCGTCCACCAGCACGAAGCTGAAGCGCTCCTGATAGGCCTTGAGTCGCCCGGGGTGCTCCCGGAAAAGCGTCAGCGGGTGTAGCAGCAGGTCGTCGAAATCCATCGTGTTCGCCGCCTTGAGCGCCGGGCCCAAGGCGCCATAGACGTCGGCCGCCACCTGGGCCAGGCGGTCGAACGGCGAGGAGCCGGCCAGCTCGGAGGGCGGCACCATCCGGTTCTTCGCCGCCGAGATGAGCGACTGCACCGCGCGGGGTGGAAAGAGCTTCACCGAGTGGCTTCGCTGCTCCATCAGCCGGCGGATGAGACTGAGCCGGTCATCCTCGTCGTAGATGGTGAAGTTGCGGGTGAACCCGAGCAGCTCCGCCTCGCGGCGCAGCAGCCGGGCCGAGAGCGAGTGGAAGGTCCCGATCCAGAGCCCGGACGGATCCCGCTGAAGCAGCCGGCCGATCCGCTGCTTCATTTCCCCGGCGGCCTTGTTGGTGAAGGTCACGGCGAAAATCCGGCCCGGCGGGACGCCGTGGCGGTCGATCAGGGCGGCGATCCGGGCGGTAAGCACGCGGGTCTTGCCGGAGCCGGCCCCGGCGAGGACGAGCATCGGCCCGTGCACATGCTCCACCGCCTCCTGCTGCGCCGGATTGAGCGAGAGCGTGAGCTCGGGGGACGAAGTATCGATCATGCGGCCGACTCGGCCAGCGGGATTCGCATCAGGAAACAGGCTCCCTTTTCCGACTGCTCCAGCACCAGCGCGCCCTCGTGGGCGTCTTCGACCACCCGGCGGGAAAGTGCCAGGCCGATGCCCCACCCGCCCCGCTTGGTGGTGAACCCGGGCTCGAACAACGTGCGGCGAATATCCTTGGGTACGCCGGGCCCGTCGTCCATCACCCGGACTTCTCCCATGCCCTGCTCCGCTCCGACCCGCAGGATAATCGTGCCACTGCGGCCTTGCAGGGCATCGATGGCGTTCTTCACCAGCGACTCCAGCGCCCATTCCAGCAGTACCGGATCGCCTTCTACCATCGGTCCCATGCCCGGGGCTTCCAGCCGCAGCTCGATGGGATTGGCGCGGCGCGGGAGCCGGGGCCGGAAGTAGCCCGCCACCCGGTCGGCCAGCGCGCCGAGCCCGATCGGCTCGCGACGTGCGGGATTCCCGATCCGCTCGAAGCGGCGGGCCACCCGTTCCAACCGCTCCGCGTCGGCCGCCAGGTGATCGGCGAGATCCGGCGGCGGCGTGGGCCGGGAGCGCACCCGCTCGATCCAGCCTTGCAGGCTGGTGAGCGGCGTCCCCATTTGATGGGCGGCTTCGCGCGCCATCGCCACCCATAATCGGTCGCGCTGTGCCGCCATCGCGCTGCGATAGGCGAAGACCGCGACGGCGACCATGACCGCGATCGTCAGCGCCTGGAGCACCGCGAGCGCGGTCAGGTTCCGCTGCGCCGGCAAGGGCCCGTAGTGCACCGTGCCGATCGTCTCGTCCACGATGGGGGGATTCTGCCGGTCCAGCCGCGCGACGTAGGCGAGGAGGCGGGGATCGTCGAGCGCCGCCTCGAAGGGAAGATTGGCGGCGGCGGTGACCTTTCCGCTCCGGTCGGTCACCACCAGCGGGAGTCCGAGCGCGCGCACCTGCTCGCCCAGCCTGAGCAGCGCATCCACTTCCCCGCCCGATTTGGGATTGTTGAGTCCGGCGAAGACTCCCGAGTAAAGGCGGCTGGTCGCGGTGGCGTCGGCCTGGAAGTGCCGGATGATGAGCAGCCCGGTGCCGAGGCTCAGGCCGGCGAGCAGGGCCACGAGCACCA
>JACCSE010000239.1 GCA_013813145.1 Gemmatimonadales bacterium | reverse complement strand
ATCCGAGTGTCACCCGGATGTCATCCTCGCATTCGCTCGGGATGACAGTCGACCGGGTGGAGGGCACGCAGGTCAGCGCCTCCCTCCCGCCCGCGCCGTGCTCCGCCGCGCAGCCGGGGGGCGGGTGCGCCGGATCAGCACGTTCTGAAGGACTACCTCGTCCTCGCCGCCGAGGAGCTGGTCGAAGAACCCATCGCCGAGCAACCGCCAGGCGCTGAGGTCCAGGTGGTAGAAGACGAAATGGCCGTCCCTGGTGTCCGCCACCAGCGAAGCGCCTCTCAGGATCCCGAGATGGTGGCTGACGTTGCTCTGGGGGAGCCCGAGGTATTCGCACAGCTCGGACACGCTCGCCGGCCCCTGGGTCAGGGCCAGCACCAGCTTCAACCGGGTTTCGTGGCTCAGCACCCCAAGCACATGGGCCGCCACGGTGACGTAGCTTGGGTCGAACCGTCGTCGCATGATCGAATCGCCGGGGAGGGAACTCGGGCCGCGGGCTGCACTATCATAGGGGGCTCCTGGCTCCGGTCAACTCCGGCCCTGCCGGTGGAGGCGCGTTGTTCGACGAGTGGCTCCGCGCGTACAAGGATCGTTTGCTCGCCGGCGTCGCCGGGCGGTTGGGCCTCGTGTCGCCCAACCAGGTGACGGTCCTGGCATTTCTGGTCGGCGCGGCGGCGGTCGCCGCGATCGCGCTTGGCTGGCGCCCGCTGGCGCTCGCCTTGTGGCTGCTCAACCGAGTCCTCGACGGGCTCGACGGCACGATGGCGCGCCTGCACGGCCGATCGAGCGACTTCGGCGCCTATCTCGACATCCTGCTCGACTTCGCCGTGTACGCCGCGGTGCCGGTGGCTCTCGCGCTGGTCGCGCCGGCTCCGGGCGCGACGTTCGCGGCGCTGGTGCTGATGGCCAGCTTTTACCTGAACGCCGCCTCGTGGATGTACCTGGCGGCGTTGCTCGAGCGGCGCGGGGAGCACGCGGGAGCGACGCGGGTGGTGATGCCGGCGGGGCTGGTCGCGGGGACGGAGACCATCGTGCTCTACAGCGCCGCCATCCTGCTGCCGCGGCAGCTCGGGGTGATCTGCTGGGTCATGGCGGGGCTGGTGTTCGCCGGGGTGATGCAGCGGCTGCTGTGGGCGAAGCGGCGGCTGTAGCGCGCGCAGGGAAGGGCTCGGCTCCGCGCAGGAAGGGCGGGCCGCCGCTCAGTTCGGCCGTACCCTCGTCCCTCGCCAGCGGCGCCGCTCGCCGCCTGGGTCTCCGGCGACCGTACCGCTTGCCGTGGCTTCCTCCACACTCCCCTGGAACCGAAGCTCGGTCCCTGGGCTCGCGACGGTAAAAGTGAGCCTGTCGCCGCGCAGCCTCGCGCCTTCGAGCCGGAGTCGCCGCCCGCCCGACTGGACCTCGCCGGTGAGCTGCTGGTAGCGCTGGGCCAGCTCCAGCCGGAACCGAGCCGGCCCCGCGCCGCTCCCTTCCAGCGTGACTTCCCAGGTCCCGGCCATCTTCGCCGGCATGACCCAGAGGTGCACCGGCGTCTCGCCGAAATCACGGCCCCGCACCAGCACCACGCTGTCGGGCAGCCAGTCTCCCATGTCGAAGTTCTGGGACACGATCCGGCTGCCGGGCCGGAGGTCGCGGAAGAGGTGGGGACGGAGCCGCTCGTTGAGCGCGCGGCCGAGATAGAGCGTGACGACGCTGGCCTGGCGCAGGTCGGTCTCGAACAGATCGCCACGGCGGAACTCCGCCCGCCCCCCGACCCCCGCGGTGTCAGCGCTCCGGCGACTCTCGGCGACGAGGTTGGAATCGATGTCGATGCCCACGCCCCGGGCGCCGTAGTGCTTCGCGGCGGCGATGACGATCCGGCCGTCGCCCGAGCCCAGATCGTAGACGACGTCGCTGTCGGCCACGGCGGCGAGGTTCAGCATTCCCTCGACCACCCCGAGGGGCGTGCCGACGAAAACCACGTCGGGGATGTGATTCGGCGCGGCGGGCATCTGGGCGGCTGAAGGCCCGGAGTGCGCCGCCGACAGCATCAAGACCACTCCCCAGAGTTGGAAGCGAGTCACCGCAAAATCCGTCATGCGAAGATTTTCACCGCTCCGAGCCCGAGCATCGGCACCCCGCCCGGTGCTGCAAGGCTCTGTTCCGCCGGTAGATAGGTAAGGGGCCGCGGCGTTCCAGGTCAGGCACGAACTCGCCTTGCGGCCATTGGGCTGCCGATTCCGGCACGTACCCCCCTGGTCCTCCCTTTCCCCAGCCGAAAAAGGAGCTGCGCGCATGTTCCGAGTCCTGCGGGTCAGCGGTCTCATTCTTGGCATCACCGCGCTGGTCGCGGCCCAAGCCACGGCTCAGAATAACGCCAGCGCCACTGTCACCGCCACGGTGCAACAGCCGATCACGGTCACCAAGAACAACGACCTCTCCTTCGGCAACGTCTTCCCCGGCCTCAACAAGTCGATTGCGGTCACGGCGGGCGGCGCGGCCAAGTTCACGGTCGCGGGCCAGGCGAGCACCCCGGTCAACCTGACGGTTCAGCCTGCCGGTGACGATCGCCAGCGGCGGCAACACCCTCGCGCTCAACACCTGGGCCGGCCATCACGCGGCCACCGACGTGACGAGCGGGGGCACCACCTTCACTCCGAGCGCGTCGGCCACGAGCGCTACGCTGAGCGGATCGGGCGCGCTCTTCGTGTACGTCGGGGCGACGGCGGCGCCGACCTCCACCCAGGCAGCCGGCAGCTACAGCGGCAGCATGACCATGACGGTGGTGTACTTCTAGTGAGTCGATTCAGCGCCGCCGCGGCCGCCGTATTCACACTCCCGGCGCTCGTGCCCGCGGGAGTCTGGGAGTACGGTGTATCCGCGGGAGAGTGCCGGTCCCCGCGCTGTGGCGGGGCCGCCAACCTGGATCTGCGTCATGGCGTCTCGCGGCGGTGGACGGTCCGCGCCGGTCTCGACCAGCTCTGGGGCGGCCCGCGAGGCGCGCTATCTCATCCCTATGCCGCAGTGGTCGGCACGCCCACCAACGCGCTGGGCATCGAAGCCGAGGCGGTGGCCAACCTGCTCTATCGAGCGGGCCTTCGGCTTGAGCCCTCGGACCGGTTGCGGGTTACCGGCGACTATGTCTCCTACGCCGACTCCAGCTCGGAATCGCCCTTCCTGCCGCCCGGGACCCTGGGGCAATGGTCGCTCTACGGACGACTGATGCCCAGCCGGCGCGCCGGCGCCGTGGTGCTGGAGGCGCAGGGGACCCGGACTCTTACAACTTCCGGTGCTCGCGCGCAGTTGCGAACCAGCGCGGCGTTCCAGCTCGAGAGCATGGTTCTTCGGCCATACGTCCGGTCGGAGCGGATGCCTGCCGCCGCGGGAGTGGTGCAGCGAAACTACCTGGGACTGGATGCGACGGTGCTGCCTCAGCGCGCTCTCGGTCCGGTGCTGGGCGGCGTCTGGTTCCAGGGCCATGCCGAGCGGAGAATGGGCCCAGACTCACGAGCGCGGCGATCGTCGCCGCCCGTAACCTGGGGCGCTGGTTTCGAGTCGAGGCCGGAACCCGGTGGGAGTCCACCCTGCGCGGTCCGGTCCTCACCTTCTCGCTGGTTTCGCAGTTGGATGTGGTGCGATCGACCTCGCTGGTGACTTCGCAGCCGGCGGGCGGCGAGACCCGTCTGGACCAGTCGGTCGGGGGTTCGGTGGTGTGGAGTCGGGGAGCCGGCACTCCGGTGTTCTCCAGCGAGCCCTCGTTGGACCGCGGCGGCGTGGCCGGGCGGGTATTTGTCGATCTGAACGGCGACGCGATCCGCCAGGCCGACGAACCGCCGGCTCCGGGGACTCGTCTCCTGGTGGGAAGCCGCTGGGTCACGGCGGACGCCGAGGGGCGATATCAGGTCTGGGGCGTCTCGCCGTGGGAGGAGCTGCTGATCTCGGTGGATACGACCAGCCTGGCATCCCCCTGGTGGACCCCGGGCTATCCGGCGTCGGCGGTGATGCCGACGCCCAGCCTGGTTAGAAGCCTGGACGTGCCGCTGGTGATCGGCGGCGTGATCGACGGCAACCTGCTGCTGGACGGGCCGTCGTCCCGGCCGCTCGGCCGCCCGCTGCCGATCCTGCTCGTCGAGTTGGGCAGCGGCACCCAGGCCATCGTCGAGTCGTTCACTGACGGGTCATTCTACCGTATGGGACTGCCGCCGGGCCGCTACGAGGCCACCGTGGAAGCGGCGGTGCTGAACCGGCTCGGCCTGGCGGCGAGACCGGTCCGCTTCGAGTTGCGGCCCAGCCGCTCGGCAGGCGACCCTGGTCCAACCGCGTCCGGGCTGAGGTTGCTTCTCCGCCCTCGCTGAGGGCGGATTCGCCGGCGGACTACATTGTCGTCATGCCGGCCCCTCTCACCTGCTTCGCCACCTGTGCCGTGGGGCTCGAGCCGCTTCTCGCCGGTGAGCTGCGCGGGCTCGCAGCCGACCGCGGTCTGGAGGTTCGAGCCGAAGAGCCCGGCGGGATCGAGTTCCGCGCCGACCGCCCGGGCTTGTACGCCGCCAATCTCCATCTCCGCACCGCCTCGCGAATCATCGTTCGGGTCGGCTCGTTCCACGCGTCGGCCTTTCACGAGCTGGAGCGCCACGCACGGCGGCTCCGCTGGGAAACCTTCGTGCCTCCCGGCGCGGCGCTCGCGTTCCGGGTGTCGGCCCGGAAGTCCCGACTCTATCACCAGGGCGCCGTCGCGGAACGGCTCCTCGCGGCCGTGGCGGAGCGGGTGCCCGGGGTGCGCCTGGCGCAATCGAGCGCGGATGACGAGGCGCCCGACGAGGGTGTCCAGCTCATCGTCGTGCGGCTCTTCCGCGACCAGTGCATCGTC
>JACCSE010000503.1 GCA_013813145.1 Gemmatimonadales bacterium | reverse complement strand
GGGGCATCGTCCACCGCGACATCAAGCCCGACAACATCATGTTCGACGAGTTCGGGCAGTGCCTCCTCACCGACTTCGGCATCGCCAAGGCTGCCTCGGGGCAGAAGCTCACCGGCACCGGGATGTCGATCGGCACACCGCACTACATGAGCCCGGAGCAGGCGCGGGCCCAGGCCATAGACGGCCGGAGCGACATCTACAGCCTCGGCGTCGTGGCCTACCAGGCCCTCACCAGTACGGTGCCCTACGACGGTGAAGACAGCTTCTCCATCGGCTACAAGCACATCACCGAGCCGGTGCCCATGCCGCAGCTCATCACCGCCGACGAGCGGCGGCTCTTCGAGCTGATCAAGCGGATGCTGATGAAGGATCCGGCCGACCGGTTTCAGAGCTGCGAAGAGCTGGTGGCCTCGATCCAGGGACAGCCGATCGCCGCCGCCGGAAGCGTGCGGGCCTCGCTCGCGGCCGCCGGTGTCGCGGTGGGAGGGGGCCCCACCTCGTCCAGCCCGGTGCTCGGCCTGCCGCCACTCATCGTGAGCCAGCCGACCACGCCGTTCGAGTCGCCACTGGTGAACCGTCGGGTCACCCCGCTCGAGCGCCGGGATCTGCCCCGGCGGGTGGCGGACCGGTCGGTGGCCATGCGGGGCAGGGGGTCCTCCTCCTGGGCCTGGCTCTGGATCGTGCTCGCGGTGCTGGGCGGGACCGGCGCGGCTTACTACTACTACCAGGCCAGCGGGTTCGAGACCGGGCCCACGGCCGATCCGGTTGACTCGGGCACGCCCACGCCGGCAGCCGCTCTCCCCACCGACAGCGCATCCTCGCCGGTGGTGACCGCTCCCGACAGCGCCGCCGCTCAGTCGCCCCCCCCGGCCTCGGCCCCAGCGCCGGTCCCGTCCCGCCAGGCGGCAGTGCCCGCGCCTACCCCGGATCCGGCGGACGGGGACAGCGGCGGCGTGCGGCTGGTCGGGCTGCCGCGCGGCTCGACCGTGCTGATCGACGAGCGGCCGGTGACCGACCCCGTCACCCGACTGTCGCCGGGCCCCCACGCGCTGGCGGTGTCGGCCCCACGCTTCAATTTCTTCTCCGATACCATCGTGATCCGCGCGGGCGACACGCTGGAGCTCACTCCTCAGCTCACCCCGCTCGGCAAGGCGGCGCCGGCTCCGGTCGACGCCACTCCGCCTCCCGCGCCCGTCCGGGCCACGCGCTGTACACCGGGCGCGGGATACAATCGCGACGGCTCCTGCTTCGACGACCGCCCCAAACCGGTCAACGCTCCGTTCGTGCCGGTGCCGGAGACGGTCGAAGGTACGCCCCGGCCGTCGCTGCTCTGGGTCAAGGTCTCGGCCGAGGGGCGCACGGTGGACGTGCAGCGACTCCGCCCCTCGAACGAGGCCGAGTTCGAGCGGGCCGTCCAGGACTTCGTCTGGACCCTTACCTGGCACCCGGCACTCAAGGCCGGCGCGCCGGTCGAGGCCTGGACCCAGATGCTCTTCCCGCCTCAGCCGGTCGCCCAGCTTCAGTGATCCATCCTACTGCCTTCATCGCCCCGACCGCATCGGTCATGGGCGACGTCACGATCGGCGAGGACGCGAGCGTCTGGTACGGCGCTGTCCTCCGCGGCGACATGGCCCCGATCGTCATCGGGCCCAAGACCAACATTCAGGACGGCGTCATCATCCATGTGGACGAGGGTATGCCCTGCACTATCGGCACGCGGGTCGGCGTGGGGCACCGGGTCATCCTGCACGCTTGCACCGTGGAGGACGACTGCCTCATCGGCATGGGCAGCGTGCTGCTGAACGAGGTCCGGGTCGGCACCGGGAGCGTGGTGGCGGCGGGGGCGGTGATCCCCGAGGGCATGAACGTGCCGCCCGGGTCGCTGGTCATGGGCGTCCCGGGCCGCATCGTGCGGCCGGTCAGCGAAGCCCTCACCCAGCGGATCGCCGAGACCTGGTCTCATTATGTCGGCCAAGCGCGGGAGCATCGGGCGGGGCGCTATCCGTTGGTAGCGGGGCAGCGGGGCAGGGGGGCGGCGGGACAGTAACGGCACACCAGCGTGCTCCTCGCACGCTGTCATCCCGAGCGAAGCGAGGGATCTTGCTCGGGAATGGCTCGAGCTTGGCGGAGAAGAACCCTCGCTCCGCTCGGGATGACACATCCCCCTACCCGTCCCCCCGTCCTTGCTGTCTCACCACTGACGTAACCGCTGGCTCTACACACACTTCCCACACAACTTATCCACCTTATCCACATCGCGCTCTGGGATTAAATTTGTGATGTGAACACCCATATCCCCCGTCGTTACGCGCTTTTTACGCGCTATTGTGCCGCACTCCCGCGCGGCCTACCTTGGCCTTCCGTTTTTGCCGGGCAGGGTAGCGGAATGATGTTCGTCGGCAGTGCAGTCGCTGCACTCGCTTCCAATCCAAACAGCCAGCGGGGAGCTCCATGAATTCGTCCACCCCACGGGACGCGGTCCGCCTGTCGCCCAATGCCGTCACGGTTCTCGAGAAGCGCTACCTGGTCAAGGATGACGCCGGGAAGCCGGTCGAGACCCCGAACGATCTGTTCTGGCGAGTGGCGAGTACCGTCGCCGACGCCGACCGCCGCTACGGCGCGACGGACGGCGCGGTGGACGAGGCGGCGCGCGCGTTCTACGGGATCATGGCCGACCGGCTCTTCATGCCCAACTCCCCGACCCTGATGAACGCCGGCCGGCCGCTGGGCCAGCTCTCGGCCTGCTTTGTCCTCCCGGTGGACGACGCCCTCTCCAACGGCAAGAGCGGCATCTACGACACGCTCCGGGCCATGGCACTCGTTCATCAGAGCGGGGGCGGCACGGGGTTCAGCTTCTCCCGCCTCCGGCCCAAGAACGACATCGTCCGGTCCACCATGGGTGTGGCCTCGGGACCGGTGTCGTTCATGACCCTGTTCGACGCGTCCACCGACGTGGTCAAGCAGGGCGGCACCCGCCGCGGCGCCAACATGGGCATCCTCCGGGTGGACCATCCCGACATCATGGAGTTCGTCACCTGCAAGGACGACACGACCAAGATCACCAACTTCAACATCTCGGTCGCGGTGACGGACGCGTTCATGCGGG
>JACCSE010000502.1 GCA_013813145.1 Gemmatimonadales bacterium | reverse complement strand
ATCCCCCGCGAGCACTTCATCGCCGCGGTCAAACGGGCGATGCTCGGCGGGCAGATCGTCCCCCTCTTCTGCGGGAGCGCCACGCTCACCTATGGCTTGCGCACCCTCCTGAAGAAGATGGTGGAGCTGTTCCCGTCGCCGGTCGAGGTTCCGCCGCCGGTCGCCGCCCCGATGGTGGCCCGGGTGTTCAAGACCCTCTCCGAGGCCCACGTCGGTGACGTCACCCTGTTCCGGCTCCACGCCGGGGAGCTCAAGAACGGCACCGAGGTGTGGAACGCCGAGCACGAGACGACCGAGAAGCTGAACCATTTGTCGATCCAGCAGGGCAAGGAGCGGCTCGAGGTGGAGCGGCTCTTCACCGGCGACATCGGCTCGGTCGCCAAGCTTCGCAATACCCACACCGGCGACACCTTCTGCCTCCGGGACCAGCCGGTCCGCCTTCCGCCGATGCCTCTACCCGAGTCGGTGGCGACGTCGGCGGTCGTGGTAAAGCAGCGCGGCGAGGAGGACAAACTCGCCGCCGGGTTGCACAAGCTGCACGAGGAGGACCCCACCTTTCACTTCGAGTACAGCTCGGAGCTGGGGCAGACGCTGATCCACGGCATGGGCGAGCGGCACTTCGACACCATCCTGCATCGGCTGGAGCGGAAGTTCGGCGTCCACGCCGAGCTCGCCCGCCCGCGGGTGGCGTATCGCGAGACCCTGAAGGGCAAGGCGGAGGGGCAGGGAAAGCACAAGAAGCAGACCGGCGGGCGGGGCCAGTACGGCGACTGCTGGATCCGCATCGCGCCGCTCCCCCGCGGCACCGGCTACGAGTTCGTGGACAGCATCGTCGGTGGGGCAATCCCCAACAAGTACATCCCGGCGGTGGACCGGGGCATACAGGAGTCGGCGGAGCGCGGCGTGGTGGCGGGCTACCCGCTGGTGGACTTCACCGCCGAGTGCTTCGACGGATCCTACCACGACGTGGATTCCAACGAGATGTCGTTCAAGATGGCGGGCATCCTCGCCTTCCGGAACGTGGCGCCGAAGTGCCGGCCGGTATTGCTGGAGCCGCTGGTGGACCTGGAGGTCTGGACACCGGACGACGTGCTGGGCGACGTCATGGGCGATCTCAGCGGCCGCCGCGGGCAGATCCTCGGTACCGAGCCGGACGGCCGGCTCACCAAAGTGCGTGCGACCCTCCCCGAGGCGGAGCTGTACAAGTACTCCACCACCCTGCATTCGATCACCCACGGCCGGGGCACCCACCGGCAGAAGTTCCACGGCTACGCCGAAGCGCCGCCTGAGGTCGCGGCGAAAGTGGCGGCGGAGAATCAGAAGGAGCACAGCGACCACAGAGAGCATGCGGGAGTGGGGTGAGGTGCCGGTCGGTGTAACCGATGTCACCCTGAACGAAGTGAAGGGGACATGACCTGAATCATGCCCCCTTCGCTGCGCTCAGGGTGACACGTGACACGCTAGCGGATACACCATGCCTTTCCGCATCCTTGCCGACCTGGTCGTGGGTCTGCACTTCGTCTTTGTGGTCTTCGTGGTCGTCGGAGGACTGCTCGCGCTCCGCTGGCGCCGGGTCATGTGGCTGCATATCCCGGCCGCGATCTGGGGGGCGCTGATCGAGTTCGGCGGGTGGATCTGCCCACTCACGCCGTTGGAGAAGTGGCTGCGGGCCCGGGCGGGGGGAGCGGGTTACGAAGGGGGGTTCATCGAGCATTACGTCATCCCGGTGCTCTACCCGGGAGCGCTCACCCGCGGAATGCAGTTCGCTTTGGGCGCCGTGGTCGTCGCCATCAACTTGTCGGTTTACGCCTATGTGCTCCGGAGGCCTCCCATCCGCAGCCTCGGCCGTGACTCCTGACAGGGCAGCCTCAGCCCTCCTCCGACCACTCCGCCTCGAACCGCTCCAGCAGCCGCACCGCGCCCAGCTTCCGAAACCCCTCCAGCGCTTCCTCTCGGCGACGCTCAGCCAGCTCGGCCCGGCCCAGGCCGCGGTGGGCGTGCGCCGCCGCCGCGCACTCGCCCGCCAGAAGTAAGCTGCCGAACCGGGTGGCGACGCTCAGTGCCGTCTCCGCCTCCTTGGCCGCGGCGCCGTAGTCCCGCTGCCGGAGCGCGGCCAGCGCCCGGATCCGGCCGATCTCGGCTCCGCCGATCTCGTCTCCCGCTTCTTCTGCCAGGCGGGCGGCGCGCTCCAGCTCGTGAAAGGCCTGGGCAACCTCTCCCAGGTGAATCCGCAGCTCCGCCCGGCCGGTCATGGCCAGCGCCATCAGCGCGAGGTCGCCCACCACTTCGGCGTGGCGGACCGCCTGGGCCGAGGCGTTCTCGGCTTCGCGCCACTCGGCCGCCTGGCGGAAGGTGAGGCCCAGGTTGTGGTAGGTCTCCGCGATGTAGTGCCGGTCACCCACCCGCTGAAAACCCAGTAGGGCCGAGCGGTACAGACCGAGCGCCCCGGCGAGATCGCCCCGGAGATGCACGGCCGACGCCAGATTGTTGGAGGCGCGAGCCGCCATGAGCGTGTCGTGCAGATGGTGGGCCAGTCGCAACGCCTCGGTGAAGCATTCCTGAGACTTGTCGAGCTGGCCGCTCGAAGTTGATCGCGCCCAGCAGATTGATGGCCCGCATGCGGCCGTCGTCGTCCGCCCGGCTCCGAAAGCGCTCGAGCGCCTCGGCCGCCAGCGACGCGCCGGTCGCCAGGTCGCCCTTTCGCGTAGCCGCCGTGGCGGCGAAGAGCTGAGCCGCGGGCGGTGGACGCACTCCTTCCCCCGTGCTCCGCTGAAACGCTTCCAGTGCTTCCTGAAAGCGCCCCTGAGCGAGGAGCTCGCGCAGCGCGCGAACCAGGTCCTCGGGGACGGGAAGGTCGGCCATCGCCGGGTCTCTGCCTCCTCAGTAGGAGATCGCGTAGCGGCTGAAGCCGCTCAGCAACGTCTGCACGCCCTTGAGCGCCGCATTCACCACCGAAGGAAGCCGGACGAACAGCTCGCCGGGGTCTTCCTGCCGCCAGATGGTGAGCTGCTCCTCGATGGCGGTATCGGCCGCGTCCACGTCGCCATCAC
>JACCSE010000489.1 GCA_013813145.1 Gemmatimonadales bacterium | reverse complement strand
CCGCTGGCCCCCTGCCCCGCTGCCCCGCTATCAAGGCGCCAAGCTCCCCGCCGCACGCCGCAGTTCCGCCCGCGGAATCGCTCCTTCGCGCACCAGGCGCGGCATCGCGGAGGTGCAGTCCACCAGCGTCGAGGGCGGGACGTTGCCGAGCACCCCGCCATCGAGAACGAGGAGCTGACCTCGCTCGATCGCGTCGTGGAATGCTTCGGCGATGCGGTCGGGGCCGGGAGCGGGTGGCTGGCCCGGGCGATTGGCTGACGTGGAGGTGAGCGGGCGGCCGAGCGCGGCCACCAGGCGCGCGATGCCGGTGTGCGAGGTGTGGCGCACCGCGATGCCACCTTCGCGGCCGCGAAGCTGGTCGGGCAGGCGCCCCTCGCCGCCTCGCAGTACCAGCGTGAGCGGCCCCGGCCAGAACGCGTTCGAAAGCGCGCGGGCGGAGGCGGAAAAGACCAGGCCCCACTGTTCCGCCATCGTTCGGCTGGCGACGAGGAGAAGGAATGGTTTGTTCTGCGCCCGCCCCTTCAGCGCGGCCAGCGCGGCGAGGGACTCGGCCGAGGGATCGGACCCGAGCCCATAGACCGTCTCGGTGGGATAGGCGAGCAGGCCGGCCTTGCCGAGGTGATCCACTATCGCCGGGATGGCTGCGGCGACCTCGCCGGGAGTGCGGAACGGAAGGATCACGCGGAGGCGCCGGCGAGGAGCTCCGCGAGTGCGAAGTCTTCGGCAGTGGTGATCTTGAGGTTGCGGGGAGAGTCGGTGACCAGACGCACGATCCCGCCGCAGGCCTCCACCAGCGACGCATCGTCCGTAGATGCGGTGCCGTTCCGTGCCGCGCGAGCGTGGGCGCGGACCAGCAGCTCGCGGGGAAAGCCCTGCGGAGTCTGGGCCCGCCAGAGCCGCTCCCTCGGGACCGTTCGGGCAACGCGGCTCGGCTCCCCGGCATCGGCTTCCTTCACGGTATCGCCCAGCGGCACCGCGGCGATGGCTCCCTCGCCCGCGCGGGCGTGGCGGATCACTCCGTCGATGACCGCGCGATCGACGAACGGCCGGGCGCCGTCGTGCACCAGGACGACGGTGCACTCCTGCCGAAGCGCCGCGAGCCCTGCCGCGACCGAGTCGCTCCGCTCTTCCCCTCCGGCCACCACTACCAAGCCCTCGTCGCGAAGCTCCGCCAGAAAGGCCGGCGGTGCGGACGCGTCGGCCGGCGGGAGCACCAGGACGACCTGGACTACGTCGGGGTGCGCGGCGAACGGTCGGAGCGCCCGCAGCACGAGGGGCACTCCGGCGATCGGCCGGTACTGCTTCGGCGCGCCGCCGACCCGCGTGCCCCTGCCCGCGGCGACCACGACGGCGCCGACGTCACGCGGCAAGCGCCCGCACCAACTGCTCGACGTGGTCCAGCCCGACCAGGGAGATACCCGGCACCTGCGATGCGCTCCGCGAGGAGCCGAACACCCGGCGAAAGCCGAGCCGCGCCGCCTCGGCGATGCGCCGCTCGATGGCGCCGGTCGGGCGGATCTCCCCGCCCAGCCCGATCTCGCCGAGGAAGATGACGTCGGCGGGGGCGGGACGGTTGTGCAGGCTGCTGAGGAGTGCCGCGGCGACCGCGAGGTCGGCGCCGGCCTCGGTGAGCCGCACCCCGGCGGTGACCTGCACGAAGACGTCGAGATCGGCGAACGAGGTCTCGGCCCGGCGTTCCAGCACCGCGAGGAGCACGGCGAGGCGCTTGGGATCAAGCCCGGTCGCGACCCGCTGCGGCGTGCCGTACCCCGACTTGGCGGCCAGCGCCTGCACCTCGACCAGGACCGGCCGGGTGCCCTCCATGAGCGCCGTCACCGCGCTGCCGCTGATGCCCGCGGCCCGGGCCGCCAGGAACACCGCTGACGGGTTGGGAACCGCGACCAGCCCGGACTCGGTCATCGAGAAGACGCCGAGCTCATCTACCGAGCCGAAACGGTTCTTGGTGGTCCGGAGCAAGCGGTAGTCCAGAGTCACTTCGCCCTCGAAGTAGAGCACCGTGTCCACGATGTGCTCGAGGGTCTTGGGGCCGGCGATCCCGCCGCCCTTGGTGACGTGCCCGACGACCACTACCGCGGTGCCGCTGTCCTTGGCGAACCGCATGAGTTGGCCGGAGCACTCGCGCACCTGGCCGACGTTGCCGGGTGCGCTCTCCAGATTCTCGGTGTACACCGTCTGGATCGAGTCGATGACGACGACATCGGCCGAGACCGCGCCGGCCGCGCCGAGGATGGCTTCCAGCCGGGTTTCGCCCAGGACGTGGACCGCGCCCGCGTCTTCGATCAGGCGGTCGGCGCGGAGGCGGAGCTGGTCCGGCGACTCCTCGCCGCTGGCGTAGAGCACGGTGCGCCCCGCCGTCTCCAGCCGCGCCGCGGCCTGGAGCAACAGGGTGGACTTCCCGATTCCCGGCTCGCCGCCGATGAGGATCATCGACCCCGGCACGATTCCGCCGCCGAGGACGAAGTCGAATTCCGGAAGGCCGGTGTGGTAGCGTTCAAGGGGATGCGTAGAGACGTCACGAAGGCGGGACGGCGGCACGGCGGTAGGCCGCAAGCTCCCGCCGTCCCGCCGTCCCGCCTTACCGCCGCCCCCCACCGCCGTCGGCTCTTCCGCCACCGCGTTCCAGGCGCCGCACCCCTCGCACCGTCCCACCCACTTGGCGTGCTCGTGGCCGCACTCGGTGCAGCGGTAGGCCGATCGGGATCTGGGCATTTCGCCTCAGTCGCCCCTACGAAACGGGTTCGTCACGAGGACTCGAGTTGTCGAACCGGGTGTACTCCCGGATGAAGCGGAGCTGCACGTCGCCGGTGGGGCCGTTGCGGTTCTTGGCGAGCATCACCTCGGCTACGCCGCGCTTGGATTCATCCTCGCGGTCGTAGTACTCCGGCCGGTGGATGAAGATGACCAGATCGGCGTCCTGCTCGATGGCTCCCGAATCCCGGAGATCGGAGAGGATGGGCTTGCGCTCGCCGCCCCGCTGCTCGGAGGCGCGGCTGAGCTGGGAGAGCGCGATGACCGGAATCTCCAGCTCGCGAGCCAATGCTTTGAGCGAGCGCGAGATGTCGGAGATTTCCTGAACCCGGTTCTCGGAATATTCCGGGCTCCGCATCAGCTGGAGATA
>JACCSE010000474.1 GCA_013813145.1 Gemmatimonadales bacterium | reverse complement strand
TGTCGGCGATGGCGCTGGCCACTTCGGCCCGCCGCCCCACCCGGCCGGCGTTGCTGGCGAGGCCGGGGTCTTCCGCCAGGTCTTCGCGTCCGATGGCGCGACAGCAGGCGATCCATTGCTGGTCGCTTCCCACGGCGATCACGATGGGCCGGTCGGCCGCCAGGAAGAGCTGATAGGGGACCAGATTGGGGTGCGCGTTTCCCCAGCGGACCGGTTCTTCGCCGCTCACCAGCGCGTTCTGCGCGACGTTCACCAGCGCCGAGGTGGCGCTGTGGGTGAGCGAGACGATCAAGCGGCGCTCCTCCGCCGTGCGCAACCGGTTCCGGCCGGCGAGCGCGGCCAGCACGGTCACCGCCGCGTCTTTGCCGGCGAGGACGTCGGCGAGCGCCACACCCATTTTCATGGGCATCCCCGCGGCCTCACCCGTGATCGCCATCCAGCCCGACTCCGCCTGAACCACGAAATCGTAGCCCGGTCGCGCGCTCGCGGCGCCGAATCCGGTCAGGGTACACCAGACCAGGTCCGGGTTCGACTCCAGCAGCCCGGCCGGGTCGAGGCCCCGGCGCTCCAGCGTTCCCGGTCTGAAGTTGTCCACCGCCACGTGGGCCCCGGCCGCCAGGCTACGCAGCAGGGTACGGTCGTCCGCGTCGTCCAGATCGAGGGCCACGCTCAGCTTGTTGCGGTTGACGGCCAGATAGTAGGCGCTCTCGCCCCTGTCATTGAAGGGCGGACCCCAGCCCCGGGTTTCGTCGCCGGTGCCGCGGCGCTCGATCTTCAGCACGTCGGCGCCGAAATCGCCGAGCATCATGGTGCAGAGTGGCCCCGCGAGCACGCGGGTGAGGTCGAGTACGCGAATGCCGGCGAGGGGTGGTACCATGCCAGGGCTCCGAACGGCGGGCACCCGGTTGACCGGAGCGCCGCGGGCAGGTAGAACTACTGACACGCACTCCCGCGAAGCACCCACCAATGGCCGAGAGGCGCGCCGGATGACGCGGAGCGTACGCTGGAGCGAACCGAAGCTCGACCGCCGGATTGCACCGCGCGCCGAGTACCGCAGGACCGCCCCGGGCCTGCTGCTGATCGAGGGGTTCCGCTGCGCGGTCCGCGATCTCGGCCCGGGCGGGCTGCGGGTGGAGCCGGCCCCGGCCGGCCGCGCGTGGGAGCTGGATCAGCACGTCGCGGGCGAACTGCACCTGAGGACCATCGGGCCGCTGATGGTCGGCGGGCGGATCCATCGGATCGACCGGGCGGGGCTCTCGATCATTCCCGATTCGGGAGACTGGCCCGACGCTTCGACGATCGAAATCGAGCGAGCGGCACTGGTCCGCAACCACCAGGAGCGGCGGGCCGCGCCCCGGTTGCCGCTGCCGGTCCACCTGCCGGGCGCCACCCCGCCACGAACTCCGCTCCGAGACGTGAGCGCCAACGGGCTCCGCTACGCCCTCGGCCCGACCGAACACGCGCCGGTACCGGGAAGCCGGCTGGAGGGCGAGCTGCGCCTCGACGTGGACACCGTGATCCAGGTGCGGGGGCGCGTCGTCCGGCACGGCGGGCGCGAAGTCGCCATAGCGCTGGATCCGCCCGGGCTCACCCCGGAGATTCTTGCCCTTCTGAGACAGCGGTTCTTCCGCACCGACTCCTAGCTGACAGCCAAGCCGGGGCCCTTGCTCGTATCATCGCGCCGGGTGCGTGGTGACGCGACGGACCCTCGGGGCCGTTCCCCGCCACGGAACTCGAAATGGGCCTCGTGCAGCAGCCGCGGACCCAGCGGGGGGGTGGGCTGGCCGCCGGCAGCGATCCAGCGGAGCAGCGCGGCCCCGAGCTCCGCGGCCTCGATCCAGGCCTGCGGGGCGACGGCCGGGTAGAGCTCGGCGAATTCCGGACGCAACCGGGCCTGGCGGCGGGGCGGCCAGTCGGTGGTTTCGGGGTCGTCGAAGCGGGTGCCTTGACGGCGGGGAACGTCGGGGTCGGCTACCCCACCGCGGAACTCGAAGTGCCGGGGGTCGAGGGCGCGGTGTCCCAGGTTGGACGCTCCCTGCTGCCGCGCCTGCCACAGAAGCATGCGCGCACTCGCCACCGCAGCCGGAAGCCACTGATCGGGTTCGAGCGGCTGGTAAAGCTCCGCGAACTCGGGTCTGAGCCTGGCTTCTCGAAACGATGGGCGGTGAGACATGGGCGGCGGATCCTCGGCGGCGGATGGCAGGATGGCGGATGCGGAAGGGGGGAGGATGGGGCGAGGTGGAGGTGGGCGCAAGGGACCGGTTCACCCCGGGTTCCATCCCGGCGGCGAGGCGAGCATGCTGGCCCTTACGAGAGGCCGCTACCGCCCCACGCCGGGTCCGTCAAGCAGTCGATCAGGCTGTCCGCCCGGGCGCCCATCGAGGGGTGCTCGGCGTCGGTCACCAGGTTGCGGCGCTGCTGGAAGAACCGAAGCGCGGCGCGTACCGCGAGCGGACGCTCGGCCCGGAGGGTCTGGGCGGCGTAGCAGTCGGCTGCGAACTCGTAACCATGCAGCACCGGGAGCGGTGCCTCTACCCGCACCAGGCCGAACCGGCGCTCGGAGACGTGGTGGTAGGCGATGTGCCCCTCCTCGTGCGCCCGAAGGAACGCGGCCAGGTCGGGTCCCACCTGGGCCAGCAGGCGGAGGTTGAGGTAGATCCGGGGCCTGAGCGTGTCGAACACGGCGATGGCCGCGTCCGGCAGATCGTCTCGCGCCAGAACGATGGCACGCCGGGCGGTGGCCGTATCCGGCAAGGAGCTGTGGCCCGCCGCTCGACCCCCGTCTCCGATCAGACGACCCAGGGCGAAGGCGAGCAGCACACCGGCGAGGAAGCCGGCAATGGCGAGGGGAAGGAGGGAGAGCTTGCGAGGCACGGCTCACAACTCGGCAAGCCGCGTACCGGACTGATCCCGCT
>JACCSE010000458.1 GCA_013813145.1 Gemmatimonadales bacterium | reverse complement strand
GCGCTGGCCGGCGCGCTCAGGCGTTACCGCGGGCTGCTGCTCCACGCGCGCGACGCCCTCGCCGCCGGGCGCCCGCTCAACCGCGCGGCGATCCGAAGGTTCACCGGAGAAGCGGGCGACCAGCTCTGCTGGTGGGAGTTCCTTCCCGATACCGACGTCGCGACGGAGCTGGAGCTCGCGGACCTCGGCGTCATGGACGCGGTGCTCGCGGAGGCGCGCGCCGCGGCGGCGGCGCGAGACGGTAAGCTCGAGCGGCTTCGCGCGCTGCTGGCCGACGGCGCCCCCACTCTCGTCTTCGCCGCCCGGCGGGAAACGGTGACCCATCTACGGGACAAACTCGCCGACCTCCGGATTGCCTGGTGTACGGGTGAACGGGCAGGACTCGGGGCGACGGCGCTGCCTCGATCGGTGGTGCTAGGCTGGTTTCGTGAGGGCGGGAACTCCGGCAAACCGCGGCCGAGCGACCTCAAGCACCTGGCCGTCACCGACGTCGCGGCGGAAGGGCTCGATCTCCAACGCGCCGCGCGAGTGGTCCACTATGACCTGCCCTGGACCCCGATGCGGCTGGACCAGCGGGAAGGACGCGCCCTCCGGCTCGGTTCGCCGCATCCGCTGGTCGAGATCGTTCGCTTCGGGCTTCCAGCGGCGCTCGAGCGGGCGCTCCGGCTCGAGGAAGCCCTGCGGCGGAAGCGGCGTCTTCCCGATGCCGCGGGGCTCGGCGTGCGTGGATGGCGGCTCTGGCGCTGGCGCGCCGAGCTGGGCGAGGCGATGGAGCTGGGAGACGCAGTGCCTGGAGTGGCGGCGTTACCGAACGGCCCGGAGGGAGTGCTGGCGGGCTTCGGCATTCATGCGCGGTGCGCCGGCAGGGAGGAACGGCTCGCGTTCACGCTGATCTGGATTCACCCCAATGGACGCTGGACCGAGGACGAGGAGATCGTGGCGGCGCGGCTCTCGGCGGCGATCGGGTCGCCGGCCGCAATGCCGGACGCCGGACGGCTCCGCACCGCGCTCGAGTTGCTGGCCGAGCCGGTCCGCTCCCGGCTGACAGCCGCGCGCGAGCGGCGTTGGGCGGAGGCGGACGGCGGAGCGCCGGCGCGCGTAGTCGCGGCAAGGTTGCAGCAAGCGATACGCGAGGCGGCGCGGCAGCGTGATGCGAACGCATTGAGCCGGCTGGAGCGGGCCCTCGGCTTCGTGGCGGGGGGGCATACCGCGGGGGAGACGATGCTGCTCGAGCGGCTGGCGGAGCGGAGTGCGGCGGAGATCGTGCGTGGGTCGGCCGGGCTGCCCGCACCGACCCCGCACCGGGCCCCGGTCGAGGCTCGCCTCGAGGGGCTCCTGCTCTTCGTTCCGGAGCGATCAGTCGTCTGAGCGCCGCCCGAGCGCGCCCTGGCTACCCAGGGGCCCGTCGCCGCCGCGGAACTCGAAGTGCTCGGGATCGAGCATGCGGGGGATGCGGGCCAGATCCGCCTTTCCCTGGCGCAGCATGCGGGCCAGGAGATGCTCGGCCAGCGTAGCGGCGGTGAACCAGACGTTGGGCTCGACGCCGGGATAGTGGTCGGCGAACTCGGGACGGAGCCGCGCTTCTCGAGCCGGTTGCGGGGAGGTCACCAAGAGCTCCAACGTGGGGGCGAGGCTTCAGGCCTGACAAGCTGGCCCGGAGAGCATAGGCGCCGCGCCGCGGCTACGCAACCCGGGTGGGGCGGCGCTACGTTTCGCCCATGGCAGCCATCCGCACCGTGCTCTTCGATCTCGACGGCACGCTCATCGACTCGGTCCGCCTCATCCTCGACAGTTATCACCACACCCTCTCGGCTCACGGGCTGCCCCCACGGTCGGACGAGGATTGGCTCCGCGGAGTGGGCACCCCGCTCAGCGTGCAGCTCGCCGAGTGGAGGGACGACCCGGGCAAGCTGGACGCGCTGATCGCCACCTACCGGGAGTACAACCTCAAGCACCACGACCGCATGGTGACGGTCTACCCCGGCGTGGTGGACGCCGTGCGCCGGATCCGCGAAGCCGGCACGGCCACCGGGCTCGTCACCAGCAAGAATCGGCTCGGCGCCCTCCGGGGGCTCACTCTGGCACGTCTCGAGGCGATGATGGACGTGCTGGTCTGCGCCGACGAGGTGACCAACCCCAAGCCGCACCCGGAGCCGGTGGAAAAGGCAATCGCCCTCCTCGGCGCCGACCCCGCGTCCACACTCTACGTCGGCGACAGCATCCACGACATGCACTCGGGCCGCGCGGCCGGAGTGCGAACGGCGGCGGTGCTGTGGGGGCCGTTCGGGCGGAGCCATCTGGAGGGGGCGCGGCCGGATTATTGGGTGGAAAGGCCGGAAGAACTGGTGGAGCTGGTGAGGGGGAAAGCGTGAACGGTTTTTGCTAGTCCTCGTCCAGCAACTCTCTCAATCGCCGTAACAACTGCTCCGCCGTGAACGGCTTCTCCACGAAGCCGGTGCGGGGCGGCATGAGGCCGTCGATGGTGATGGCCTTCTCGGTGTATCCGGACATGTACAGAACCCTGATCGCGGGCCGGCGGGAGCGGAGGTGCTCGACCAGCTCGCGGCCGCCCATTTCGGGCATCGCCAGATCGGTGAGCACCAGGTCCACCTCCCGCTCGTCCTCATCCACGATCCTGAGCGCATCGGCCCCGTGGCGCGCCTCCAGCACCGCGTATCCGTATCGCTCGAGCAGGCGGCGGGCCGAGCTGCGGACCGCGGTTTCGTCCTCCACCAGCAGGAGGGTCTCGGTGCCGCCGGGAAGAGTGCGGCGGTCGCTGCGGTTCAGCGGCACCGAGGGGCCCTCGTACCGCGGAAGGTGGATGGTGAACCTGGCGCCGCGGCCGGGCGCGGTCTCTACGGCGATATGCCCGCCACTCTGCTCCACGATGCCGTAGACGGTGGAGAGGCCGAGTCCGGTGCCCCTCCCAGGTTCCTTGGTGGTGAAGAACGGCTCGAAGATCCGGGCCTGCGTCTCCAGGTCCATACCCTGGCCGGTGTCGGCCACGACGAGGGTGACGTAGGCGGCGGCCTTGTCGTGACGGTTCGCGGTGGAGACGGTGATCCGGCCACCCTGCGGCATCGCGTCTCGGGCGTTGACCACCAGGTTAACCAACACCTGCTCGATCTGCCCCGAGTCGGCCAGGACGTACCAGAGCGCGGGATCCAGCTCGGTCTCCAGCATCACGTCGGGCGGGACGAGTCGGCGCAGCATCCCATCGAGCTCGGTGACCGTGGTGTTGAGCGAGAGGACGCGGGGCTGGAGCACCTGCCGCCGGCTGAAGGCGAGGAGCTGGCGGGTGAGCCCCGCCGCGCGCTGGCCGGCGTGACGGATCTGCTCCAGGTCGGGGCGGATCGGATCGCCCTCGCGGACTTCCTGAAGGACGAGGTCGCAGTAGGTGAGGACCCCGGTGAGCAGGTTGTTGAAGTCGTGGGCGATACCGCCGGCGAGCCGGCCCACGGCCTCCATCTTGTGCGCCTCCTCGGCGGCACGGCGCTCGCTGATGTCGGTGAGGGTGCCGGAGATGCCGACGGCGGCGTTATGGTCGTCGAGCGTCGGCCGGGCGCGGACCTCGACCCAGCGGTAGCCGCCCTCGTGAGTCAGGTAGCGGACTTCGCTGCGGGAAGACATCTCCTCTCCGGCGAGCAGCCGTTGAAACTCCTCCGCGTTCCCGGGCCGATCGTCGGGATGCACGTAGTCGAGGAACGGCGTTCCCACCGATTCGGCGGGGGCGAACCCGGTCAGCTCCTCCCACGCCGGGTTGAGCAGCTCCCAACGTCCCGCGGCATCGGTGCGGAAGACCACTTCGCACAGGTTGTCCACCAGCGAACGGTAGGTGGCTTCGCTGCCCACCTCGGTCATGGTGCCGAGCAGGCGCAGCGGCTGTCCTGCGGGGTCGGTGGTGATGGAGACGCGGTCGAGTATCCGGGCCCACGAGCCATCGTCCCGCCGGAAGCGGTACTCCTCTTCCCCGCTCCGCTCGCCGCGAACGATGGCGTCCTGAAAGCGAGCCACGACCCGCTCGCGGTCCTCCGGGTGGATCCGCTCGTACCACCACGCGGCGGTGACGAACCCCTCGCCCCAGAGGATGCGGTCGCTGGTGAGATCCCAGTCCCGTACCACGACGCCGGCCGCGCTCGCGGCGAGGCGGTAGCGCTCTTCGCTCTCGCGGAGCTCCCGATCGGCCTGGCGGCGGTCGCTGACGTCCTGATAGCCGACGACCAGGTGGCGGAGCCGCCGGTCGGCGTCGCGCACCGCGGTGACGGTGGACAGGACCCAGACGTGGTCGCCCGCGCGCCGGATGCAGCGCTTCTCGCCGGTATAGGTATCGCACTCGCCGGCCCGGAGCAGCCGCAGGGCCTCGACATCGGCGGTACGGTCCGCGGGGTGGGTCGACTCCTCGGCGGGCCGGCCGATGAGGGCGCCGGCGGGGACGCCGAGCAGCTCGCAGAGCGCGCCGTTGACCCGAACCCAGCGGCCGTCGGATGAGACGATCGCCATCGCTATCCCCGCTTCGTCGAACACGTCGGTGGCCGGCGGCACCTCGCGCCGGCCTTCGGCGCGCAGGCTGCGAAGCTCGATCTCGGCTACCGCCGAGGCGGCCAGGTCGTGGAGCAGCGCCACGTCGCGCTCCGACCAGAGCCGGGGCATCGGATCCACGACGCTCAGGGTGCCGACCACGTGACCCTGACGGGTGACGAGCGGCACACCGGCATAGGCGACCCACCCCAACTCCCGCACCGCGGGGCTCACCCGCAGCAGGGCGTGGCGCCGGGCGTCCTCCACCACCAGGGCCGCCCGCGCTTCCACCACGTGCCGGCAGAAGGAGTACCCGAGCGGGGTGTCCCGGCGCGAGGCCCAGGGCTCGGGCAGTCCGGTGGCGCTCTTGAAGAACTGGCGATCGCCGGTGACGAGCGAGACGAAGGCGATGGGGGCGCCGAGCAACCGGGCCGCCATCCGGGTCAACCGGTCGAACGCCTCTTCAGGCGGGGTGTCGAGCAGCGCCGTCCGCCGGACAGCGGCGACCCGCTCCGGTGCATCGGCTTGCGCTGATGGGTGGTACATCCTGGACCCCCCTGCACCGGTCAGACCGGATCGGAAGCCGGAAACATGCGGCTCGAGGCCACGCCGTCAAGCGCGCCCACCTTGCCATGTCCATGGCCGGCGATATCTTCCCGCCGCTCGATCCGTGAAAAGGAATTTACCATGCGCCTGCTCCCCCGCGATGAGAAGTTCTTCGATCTGTTCACCGCCGTCGCGGCCTACACGGCCGGGGCCGCCAGCCTCCTGCGCGACCTGCTCAGCACGGACGACGTTCACCGCGGCCCCATCGTGGACCAGATCAAGTGGCTGGAGCATAAGGCCGACGAGGTGACCCACGACGTCGTCACTCGGCTCGATCGAGTCTTCATCACCCCGCTCGACCGGGAGGACATCCATCTCCTCGCCTCCCGGCTGGACGACGTCATCGACCTGATCGAAGGCACTGCCCGCCGGCTCCAGATCTTCCGCGCCGGCCGGGCACCGGAGGGCGCGATCCTTCTCACCGAGGTGATCGTGCGGGCGGTCACCCAGCTGCAGGCGGCGGTCCAAGCGCTGGAGAAGAACCGGGACGGCACCGTCCTCGAAGCCTGCCGCCAGGTGAAGCTCCTGGAAGAGGAGGGCGACTCGCTCTATCACGCCTGGCTGGGGCGGCTGTTCGAGGGCGCGCCGGACGCGCTGACGGTCATCAAGTGGAAAGAGATCTACGACAACCTGGAGGAAACGCTGGATACCATCGAGGACGCCGGCAACGTGCTCGAGTCCATCTCGATCAAGCACGGCTGAGATGGACGGCACGGTCGTCTACGTTCTCGCCATCGTGCTGGTGGCGCTCATCTTCGATTTCATCAACGGATTCCACGACAGCGCCAACTCCATCGCCACCGTCGTCTCGACCCGGGTGCTCACGCCCGGGGTCGCGGTGTTCTGGGCCGCCTTCTTCAACTTCATCGCCGCCTTCCTGGTCGGCACCGCGGTCGCGAAGACGATCGGCCGGGGGCTGATCGACATCGATATCGTGAATCCCGACGTGATCCTCGCCGGCCTGGTCGGCGCGATCGTCTGGGACCTGGTCACCTGGTACCTCGGGCTCCCCAGCTCGTCGTCGCACGCGCTGCTCGGGGGGTACGCTGGCGCGGCCATCGCCAAGGCGGGATTCGGCGCGCTGATCCTGAGCGGCTGGACCTTGCCGATCCTGTTCATCGTGATCTCGCCGCTCCTGGGCCTGATGCTCGCGCTGACGCTCACGGTGGGCCTGTCCTGGCTGCTCTACCGGGCGCCGCCGGGTCCGGTGGATCGGGTGTTCCGGCGGCTTCAGCTCGTCTCGGCCGCGCTCTACTCGCTGAGTCACGGCGCCAACGACGCCCAGAAGACCATGGGGATCATCGCCGGGCTGCTGGTCGCCACCCAAGAGCACTTCGTGGAAGCGACGGGGCCGCTCAGGTACTTCTACCTGCCGTCCAGCGATCACATTCCACTGTGGATCGTGCTGGCCGCGCACACCGCCATCGCCCTCGGGACGGCGATGGGCGGCTGGCGGATCGTCAAGACCATGGGCACCCGGATCACCCGGCTCCGGCCGTTCGGGGGCTTCTGCGCCGAAACCGCGGGCGGGATCAGCGTGCTGATCGCGACCAATCTGGGGGTGCCGGTGAGCACCACCCACACCATCACCGGCGCCATCGTGGGCGTGGGCACGGCGCAGCGGGTCTCGGCGGTGCGGTGGGGAGTGGCGCGGCGGATCGTCTGGGCGTGGGTTCTCACGATCCCGATGAGCGCGGTGATCGCGGCGGGAATGTACTGGGTGCTGCGGTAGGGGGCAGCGGCGCGGCGGGCAGTAACGGCACACGGTCAAGCGTCACCGCTCACGCCGCCCGCGTCATCCCCCGGGCTCTCGCCGCGTCCCGATAATCCTCGATCAGCCGGTCGTACACCTCGTCCCAGCTCCGCTCCTGGGCGGTGGCGAGTGCGCCGGCGGCGAGACGGCGGCGGAGGGCGGCGTCGGCGAGCAGCCGCTCGAGTCCTCCCGCGATCGCTCTGGCGCTGTCGGGCGCGACCAGCCATGCGTTCCTTCCGTGGGTCGCGAACTCCAGCACCCCACCCGCGGCGGCGGCGAGCGAGGGTAGGCCCGAACCCATCGCCTCCAGCAGCGAGTTGCCGAAGGTCTCGGTCGGTGAAGGAAAGGTGAAAATGTCGGCCGAGGAATAGGCGGCCGAGAGCTCCCGCCCGTGCAGCAGGCCCGGCACATGCACCGCGGGGAGCTCGCTCCGCCGGATCGGTTCCTCCAACGGTCCCCGCCCGACCAGCACGAGCTGGGCCGACCCGCGCACCGGCGCCAGATCCTCCCAGGCCCGCAGCAGGAGCTCCAGGTTCTTCTCCCGCGCCAGCCTGCCGATGTAAGTCACCAGCAGGTCGCCGGGTCCGACGCCGAAGCGTGCGCGGTATGCGTCGCTCCGAAACCGGGGGTGGAACCACTCCGGATCCACGCCGCGGCTCCAAAGTGCGGTGTGGTGCACGCCACGGCTGTGCAGGTGCTCCTCGTAGATCCGCGAGGGGCAGAGGATCCGGTGCGCCTGGCCGTAGAACCAGCGGAGATAGTGCCACCCGGCGCGGATGGCCCAGGGCACGCCGTAGCGGCGGGCGTACTCCTCGTAGTCGGTGTGGGCGGAGGCGATGATCGGGAGGCCGAGCTGACGGGCCGCTTTCAGTCCCGCGATGCCGAGCGAGAACTCGGTGACGACGTGCACCACGTCAGGACGGAACCGGGCCAGGTCCTGCACCACCTCCCGCATCCTGGGGAAGGCCCACTGGACGTCGGGATAGAGGAAGAGCGGAATGCTGGGGGACCGGTGCACCTCGGGCCGGTCCGGCTGGCCGGGAGGGAGCGCATAGCTCGCCGAGTAGACCCGGACCTCGTGGCCCCGGGCCTGCAACGCCTCGGTCAGCCGGAGCAGGGTCACCCCCACGCCGCTTACCATGGGCCAGTAGACTTCGGAGAAAAGGGCGACGCGCATTGAGGGACGCTATTTCACTGGGTCCTCCGCCACAAGGGCGCCCGCACCGGTAAGTGCCTGCGGCTAGTCACCACGAGGCACGAAGGCCACAGAGGGTGAGGTGTTGGTGGGTGCACCTTTTGTCCTTCGTGTTCTTCGTGCCTTCGTGGTGAAAAGCCGCACTCGCTTACCGGGATCGACTCACTCGATCTTTCGACCGGGCGTATACCGGCCCGCCTGGTGCAGGAGTAGCTGCGTCACCGCCCCGCCGGATTCCCGCACGAAACTGACCTGGGCGTCCACCTCTTTGAGAAAGAAATCGGTCTCCGACTCGGGATGGAGCCGGAGCCGGTCCTGACCCGTCGCCTGGGCGAACAGCACGCCGCTTTCCCGCGAGGGTGATCTGCTTGCCGCCCCGCATCGCCTGAAACCGATGGTTCTCACGCTTCTCGCCGCATCGGCTTCAGGTACCGGCGCGCATGCCCAAATCCCCGGCGACTCCGGTATCGAGCGACGGATAGGTCGCATCGTCCAGGCGCTGCTCGTTGAA
>JACCSE010000438.1 GCA_013813145.1 Gemmatimonadales bacterium | reverse complement strand
CGCGGGCAAGCGGCCCGGCCTCCTCCGTCGGGCGCATGCCGAGGATGATCTCCTGAGTATGGGCTTCGGCCAGCGCCGCCCAGGCCGGCGCGTACGCGGAATCGAGCCCGATGGCGATCGCGAAGTGGGCGATCGCGGCGGGGACGGTTTCAGCGGTGGGCCGGGCCGACAGCGCCCGTCCGGCGAGGTATGCGCGATAGCCGTCCAGGTCGGTCCTGGGCGACCGCACCGGTATGGCGGAATCGCTGGCGGCGCGGGGCCGGAGCGCGCCGGCGATGGCCCGGGCGATCTGGTCCTGCACGGTGAAGACATCGGCGGTCCCGCCCTCGTAGGTCTCGGACCAGAGGTCGAATCCCTGCGCCACGCTCACCAAGTGGGCGGTGACCCGCAGCCGACCGCCCGACTGTCGCACGCTCCCCTCGACCACCGCCCCGACGCCGAGTCGTTGGCCCGCCTGCTGCGCGTCGAGCTGGGACCGCTTGAACGCGAACGAGGAGGCAGGCCCCACCACGCGGAGGCCGGGAACAGAGCCGAGCGAGGCGATGAGCTCCCGGGTGATGCCGTCGCTGAAGTACTCGTTGGCCGTATCGGGGCTCGCGTTGACCAGGGGGAGGACGGCGATCGAGTTGAGCCGGGCGAGGGCCGGGGGTTTCGACGGCGCCGGCGCGGTGAAGCGAAGCCAGAGGCTCACGCCGAGGAAGCCGACGACCGAGGCGGTGAAGAAGCTCCAGCGCGGCGTGACCCGGCGCCTGAGCGCGATCCGCTCCCCGGTCGTGAAGCCCGTGCGGTCCGCCGACGCGGCGGCGGAGTTCAAGGCCTCGGCCAGGTCGGCCGCGCTCTCGAACCGGTCGGCAGGATTCCGCGCCATCGCCTGCGCGACGATGAGCTCGACCTCCTCGGCGACGGCACGACGGCCGGCGAGAGGCGGCATCGGATCCGGAGGCGGCTCACCCGCAAGCATCTCGTAGAGTACCAGCCCCAGCGAGTGGACATCGCTGCGCCGGTCCAGCGACGGATGCCCGTTCGCCCGCTCCGGGCTCAGGTGGGTCGCGCCGTCGGAGAGCTGGATGTTCTCCGGCCTGATGTCGCCATGGACGGTTCCCCGGGCGTGAGCGGCGGCGAGTGCCGCGGCCACGTCCGCCGCGATTCGCAGCGACTCGGCGACTGGGAGCTGCCCCTCCCGGTCGAGCCGGGCGCGCAGCGACTCGCCCGGCCGGGAGGCCTCGCGGTGAGTGGGTTCGGGCATGCCTCTACTATAGAATGCCCGTGACCGCCGCGCACCGCCGAGGCCGGGGGAGGCTCAGCGCAAGTTCAGGGCCTTCGTGTCGATGGAGTAGAAATCTCCGGGCACCAGGAGCGGGGGGTCGGGCTGGAAGATGCGGCGCACGAAGTAGAGCGTCCGCCGGTTACGGGAGAGCGTCGGGTGGTACTCGTCCTGCTCGCTGTTCACGGCCGGTCCGAGGTTCCGGGCCGGCGTCCAGGTATCGCCGCGCCGGTAGCTGACGTAGAGATCGCCCAGACCGTACCCGCCCGGACGTAGCGAGGTGAAGATCAGGACGTGACCGTCCGCGGAAATCTCGGGGTTGAACTCCCAGGAATCCTGCAGGCCTTCGTCCGGCGCACCCGTCGGCGCCGTGTTGATCGCGTCGCTCAGCCGCTGGCGCGGGGCGAAACCTTCGCCCGCCCGCTCCGCGCTGTAGATGTCGAAGTGCTTGCCCGGCTGGGGAAAGAAGGGTCCGCTGGCGAAGTAGAGCGTGCCGCTCGCGCTGGCGGAGGCGTACAGTTCGTCCTCGGGGCCGTTGACCTCCGGGCCCAGGCGCACCGGCTCGCTCCAGCCCTGCGCGGTGCGCTCCACCATCCAGAGGTCGAGATCGCCGCGGGTCACGCCGTCCACCGGCCGGATGGAGGAGAAGTACAGCCGCCGCCCGTCGGGTGAAAGGAAAGGGTCGATGTCGCTGTACTGGCCGGAGAAGGGCGCGACCTCCGGCGCGGTCCACTCGTTCCTCACGAGGTGCGAGACGTAGATGGTGGCCTGGCGGGTGAATGGAAAGAACTCGTCACTGCTCGCGAAGTACGCAGTCTTCCCGTTGGGCGTGAAGGAAATCCGCCACTGCTCGCGCGCATCCGAGATCACGCCCGGGGCGAAGATCGTAGCACCCGACGTGTGTCCGGCTTGCAGCGCTGGCGCGGTAGGCAGGAGGTGACGGTCGGTATCGTCGGCCGGATCGCAGCCGCCGGTACCGCCGAGAAGGAACGGTAGTCCGACCAAAGCGAAACGGAGCCGCCGGGAGCGCGTTCCGGGAGGGGCCATGGTGATCTCCGCGAGAGGAATGGTGACGTTCGGATCGACGATCACCAGCCTAATCGCGGCACTCGGACGAGCGCGAACGATCTGGGACGAAACGTGGAATGTGGTGGTCGAACCGTAGACCGGCGGGGCCCGAGCGTCAGGTCCGCAGTCCGAGCGCGGCCTGCACGCTGGCGCGATATGTCCGCCCGGAGGTAAGCCGCACCCCTCCACGAAGGAAAAGCACGTACTCACCCGCGAACAGCGATTCCACCTCCTGCACGCGCGCCAGGTTGACGATCAACGATCGGTGGATGCGCAGGAATCGGGAGGGTTCGAGTCTGGCCTCCAGGCCGCTCAGCGTGTCACGCACCAGGTACGAGCGCTCGCCCGCATGCAGGCGTACGTAATTGGCGCGGGCCTCGATGTAATCCACGTCCTCCAGCTCGACGAGCCGGGTGCGCAGGCCGACGCGTACCGGCAGCCGCTCGAGACGAGATTCCGCACGCAGCGCCCGCAGCAGCGAGCCCAGCC
>JACCSE010000407.1 GCA_013813145.1 Gemmatimonadales bacterium | reverse complement strand
CGCCGCCAGCGGGTGAGGCGGGAATGTCCATCCGGGCGAGCCGGTGCCCGTTGGTGGCCACCATCCGCATCCGCTCGGGCTTGAGCTCCCACAGGACACCGTTCAGGATCGGCCGGCTCTCCTCGGTGCTGGCGGCAAAGGCGACGTGGGAGATGAGCTTCTGGAGATCCTGGGAGGCCACCCGCCAACCGCCCTCGAACTTGACGCCGGGAAACGCCGGGAACTCCTCCCGCGGCAGGCCGAGGAGCCGGAACTTGGAGCGGCCGCACTCGATGGTGACCCGCTGCTCGCCCGAGGCGGTGAGCCGAATGGCCGCGCTGGGAAGCTCGCGAACGATCTCCACCAGCTTCCGTGCGGGAAGCGTGATGGCGCCTTCCTGGTCCACCGAGGCCGACACCGTCGTGCTCACCGAGATGTCGAGGTCGGTGCCGGAGAGACGGATGCCGTCGCGCGTTGCCTCGAGCAGGATGTTCGACAGGATGGGCAGAGTGGTCTTCGCCGGCACGCTGGCCGCGACAGCCACCAGTCCTTCCTGTAATTGCTCCCGCGTGATGGTGAGCTTCATGCCGCTCCTCGAAGGCTATAAAACATACTACTCTACTCTTTATATAAACTAGCAGTAGTAGTAGAGGGTCTGGAAATGTGGGTCAGCGCCATAACGGTTCGACCCGCTCGCGTTTATCGCATTCCGATCGTGTCGAGACCGTGTGTACTTTGGGGACGCGCGACCCCGCCTCTCCACCGTCATCCAGAATTCCCACAGCGCGTGGATCGCGCGGGGATTACTCTGCGCACAACTCCTGACGCGCGTGTTCCACCCGCTCGCGAAAGCCTCGATCGCGCGACATCTGCCGGCTCACTTTGTCCACGCTGTGAATCACCGTGGAATGATCCCGGCCGCCGAATGCCTGCCCGATCTCCACCAACTGCATCTCCAGCAGCTCGCGCGCGAGATACATCGCGATCTGGCGCGGCACGGTGAGGGTCTTGATCCGCGCCTTGGACCGAAGCCCCTCGGGAGTGACGCCCCAGCGGCGGGCGACGACCTCCTGCACCTTGTTGATCGAAGGCAGGGCGCGGGGAGAGGCCGTCGAGTCCTCGCCCGGCCGGATCCGGTCGGAAAGCGCCTCCCGGGCCAGCTCGATCCCGACTTCCTTGTGCTTGAGCGAGGCGTAGAGCAGGAGCTTGATGATGCACCCTTCCAGCTCCCGCACGTTGGACCGCACGTGCTCGGCGATGAACCGCAGCACGTCGTCCGGGATCGTCATCTCCAGATGATCCTGCTCCTGCTTCTTCCGCAGGATCGCGATCCGGTGCTCCAGGTCGGGCGACCCGATGTCGGCCACCATGCCCCACTCGAACCGGCTTACCAACCGGGCCTCGAGGCCGGGAATCTCCTTGGGAGGGCGATCGGAGGTGAGGACGATCTGCTTGTTTCCCTCGTACAGCGCGTTAAAGGTGTGGAAGAACTCCTCCTGGGTCATCTCCTTGCCTTCCAGGAAATGCACGTCGTCCACCAGGAAGAGGTCCACGTCGGCCCGGTAACGGCGCCGGAACTCCGGCATGGTCCGGCTGTGGATACTCTCGATGACCTCGTTGATGAACTGCTCGGCGCCGACGTAGAGCACCCGGGTGTCGGGCTGCCGGGTGCAGACGGTGTGGGCGATGGCCTGCATCAGGTGGGTCTTGCCCAGCCCGGTGGCGCCGTAGATGAAGAGCGGGTTGTAGGTCTTGCCCGGCGATTCGGCCGCGGCGTGGGCGGCGGCGGCGGCGAGCTCGTTGGACTTGCCGATGACGAAGGTGTCGAAGGTGTAGCGTTCGTTGAGCGGCTGGGTACTCGGATTTGCGGCCGGCCGGCCGTGACCCTCGCCGTCGGCTCGGGCGCCGGGAGCGGCGGCCGGAGCGACAAAGAAGTCCATCTGCGGCCGTTTCTGGCGGTCCTCGTGCACTCGGAAGACGATCGACGTAGGCTTACCGAGCAACGGCTCGGCCAACCTGGAGAGCAACGGCGCGTGTTTGGTCTCGTTCCACTCCACCGCGAATTGGTCCGGCGCACCGACGATCAGGCGCCCTTCATCGAGGGCGATTGCTTCGGTCGGCTCGAGCCAGGTGCGGATGGTGTGATCGGGTAGTTCGCGATGCGCCTCGTCGAGGATGCGCTTCCATGCGTCTTTAGCGGACAGCGGCATCGATACTCGAATACGGTGGGGAATTTTTCAAGGGCGAGAGATGTTACGGGTCGGCTGTGGAAAAGTCAATGAGCAGAGATGATGGCTATCAGCTATCGGCTATCGGCTATCGGTCCGCTTGGACACCGATCCTCTACAGAGCGGACCGATAGCTGATAGCTGATAGCCCCTCAACCTCCTTGACCATCTTCAACGTCCCAACTAGCTTCCACGACTCACTTTGGCAAGGGTCAAGACGATGAAGCCGTCGTATCGCCCGCGCAACAAGCGGCGGATCAACAAGCATGGGTTCCGCGCCAGGATGGCGTCGCGCTGGGGCCGTGCGGTGCTTTCGCGCCGGCGCAAGAAGGGGCGGAAGCGGCTCACGGTGTCGCTGCCCTCGAAGCACGGGGGCTCCTGACGCCATCGGCGCGCTTCCCGCGAGCCCACCGGCTCGCGCGCGCGTCCGATGTCCGCCGCTGCCTCACGAAAGGCCGGCGCCGCCGCTTCGAGCATCTCGACATGATCTGGACCGACAATACTGCGGGTCACCCACGGATGGGACTGATCGTTCCTAAGTTTCAGTCCTCCGGGGTGGCCCGCAATCGTCTCCGTCGCCGGCTCAAGGAGATCTGGCGCCGCGAGTTGCAGATTCATCAACCGGCCTGGGATCTCGTCATCCGAGCGCGGCGCGAGGCCTACGGGGCGAGCTTCGACCAGTTACGGGACCAGCTCCTGGGCTGGCGGCGCACCGTCCTGGGGGTAAGGTGAGCGGTGGCGCCGCTCCGGCTGTGGCCTCGCAGGCTCTGCGCCGCTCTCATCCGCGGGTATCAGATCGCGCTGTCGCCTCTGCTTCCGCCGAGCTGTCGCTTCTACCCCTCCTGTTCCCAGTACGCGCTCGAGGCGGTCACCCGGCACGGCGCGCTGTGGGGGTCCTGGTTGGCGGCACGCCGCCTGGTCCGGTGCCATCCGTTCCATCCGGGCGGGAATGATCCCGTCCCTTGATCTGGTGATCTGAGTACATGGACCGTCGTACAGTATGGGCGATCCTCCTGATGATGGTGATCGCCGTCGC
>JACCSE010000404.1 GCA_013813145.1 Gemmatimonadales bacterium | reverse complement strand
GCCAGCCACCACTGGTGCCCGAACGGATCCTCCAGGCACCCCGTCCGATCCCCCCAGAACTGGTCCGCCAGCGGGACCAGCTCCTTCGCGCCGGCATCCACCGCCCGCTTCCAGGCCCCATCCACGTCCTCCCGATACACGAAGAAGCTGACCGGCGTGCCGCCGATGGATTTCGGGCCTCGGCCGCCCATGTCCGGCATCTCGTCGGCAAGCATGAGGATCGAGTCGCCGATCTTGAGCTCCGCGTGCATGATGGACCCGTCGGGGCCCGCAAACCGCATCAGCTCCTCGGCGCCCAGCGCCTTCTTGTAGAATTCGATGGCCTTCGCCGCCCCGGCGATGAACAGGCTGGGAGTGACGGTATGATGCCCCTTGGGCACGGCTGGTGCCTTCGCCATGGATAACCTCCTGTTATGGTAGATGATGGCAAACAGTGGACGTCTGACGTCCCGGGACAGGCACACGACGTTCGCTGGGTGAACCTGACGTTAATCACCTCATGTCACGGAGCACATATATGCAGATCACGGACATCCTTCGCCAGACGGGCGGTCTCCAATCGATGGCCCGAGAACTCGGCATCAGCGAGAGTCAGGCGGCGAGTGGCGCGGCGGCATTGACCCCGGCCATCCTGGGCGGATTCAAGAAGCAGGCACAGACCCGGCCCGGTGGTCTCGAGGGGCTCGGGGGACTTCTCACCCAACTCGGCGGCGGTGGCCTGCTCGATGACGTCCTTGCCTCGAAGCCTACCGACGGGAGCCGCGGCAACGACGTGCTCGGCCAGATCTTCGGTTCCAAGGACATGAGCCGGGCCGTCGCGCAGAACGCGGCTTCGCAATCGGGGGTGGACCCCTCAGTGCTCAAGAAGATGCTGCCGATGCTGGCGATGCTGGTCGCCGGCTACATGGCCAGACAGCGCCCCGCCGGAGCGGCCGCACAGCCCTCATCGGGCGGCGGGCTCGGCGGCATCCTCGGAGGGCTGCTCGGTGGCCAGGGAGCCACTACCGGCGGCGCCCGGTCCGGCGCCGGCGGGGTCGCCTCCATGCTCGACTTGGGCGGCGACGGGAATCCCCTGGACGACATCCTCCGCATGGTGGGGAAGGGGCCGCGATAGCAGCACCGACGTTCCCGTCGTACTTAGTCTCAACCAACAGCAGTACAAGATTCCGACACCAGGGTGGTGACAGTTGCCAATCGGACTCAGGTGGGGTACGGGTTTAATCCATGTGGTAGCCGGCTATTCCAGCGGGACGTCGGTGAGCAATGGCTTCAGGTCAACGAAGGCAGAAGGATCTGCTCGCAAGAACTTGCCCAACCCGGCCAAACGTGGACCGGGCGGCTGGACCTGCCGCACAACGCATTGTCGGGAAGATACCGTTTGCTCATCCGTTTACGCCCGCTTGACATTACCGAGCCCAGCCAGGTGGCCCACGTGAGCCCGATCGCCAGCCCACGCACTAGCGACGCTTCCTCTGACGTCAACGTCGCGTCCTGGGATCTCCACGTCGCTTCCTCGGCTGTCGACGACGTTTCCTCGAGCCCCAGTGATGCTCCGCTGATCCTCACCGCTAGAACCCACCGCCATGTTTAACAACTCGCGCGAGTTGGCGAGGAGGGAGATGACTTATGTCGCTCTATCTATCGCGCTTTAGCTACACGCCGGAGACGTGGGCTAGACTCATCCAGCACCCAGAGGACCGCCGAAAGGCGGCTCAGACGTACATCGAGTCGGTTGGCGGCAAGCTCCATGGGTTCTGGTACGCCTTCGGGACACACGACGGCTACAACCTCTGGGAGGCCCCCGACAACGTGTCCATGGCCGCGGTTGCGATTGCGCTCAGTGGCGGTGGTGCGCTTAGCTCCTTCGAGACGACAGTCCTCCTTACCGTCGATGAAGCGATAGCCGCCCTCCGTAAGGCCGAGCAGGTCCGCTACCGAGCGCCCGGGGCGGGCCCGACTGAGCGAGAATGATCGTCACGGAGCGC
The DNA here is from genome assembly GCA_013813145.1 of Gemmatimonadales bacterium. Classification (GTDB taxonomy): domain Bacteria; phylum Gemmatimonadota; class Gemmatimonadetes; order Gemmatimonadales; family GWC2-71-9; genus CAVVWJ01. Next base: position 1,688 of record JACCSE010000404.1, on the reverse strand, counting down.
CTGGAACTCGTCCCCGCCACCTTTGAACTGGCCCGTGCCGCCCTAGAAGGCGGGCCCGCCCTCGCCGCAGGCCTGGGCGCCTTGGTGCCAGCCACGTGGCCACCCGAGTTCTTAGATCAAACGGCACTCGAGTTCACGCTCGCCCGGCTTACGGAGGGGCCTCAGCAGGCGGGATGGTGGCTCCACTTCGTCCTTCGTGGACTTTCAGGAAGGCTGGGGGCTGCGGATGCTGGTGGATGGGGCGTTCGGGGCGGCACGGGCATCCCGCCGGACGGCCTTCGACGTGAACGACGTCTGCACCCTGTTCGAGCTGGTCGCCCACAAGCTCGGGATCGCGCTGGTCCCGCGCACCATCAACCCGGATCCGTCCTGGGGCATACGGCACATAGACCTGCGGCCGCCGGTGCCGATGTACGAGCTCGCGCTGGTGACGGCGCGCGACGAGCCGTTGAGCCGGGCGGCGCAGGCGCTGCTGGACCTCATGCCGCTGGCGACGAAGCCGGCCCCGGCTGCGCGCACTGTGCAGGCGCGGAAACGCCGGACCGCGAAGGCCGCCGCGACGGCGTGATGGTGGCAAGGCTCCGTTGAAGGAGTACGTTTGGACTGAGGCGTGCCCGCGGATTTGCTGCAGAACGCAGGGTAGTGGGCGGCGGGCAGGTCGCTTGCAGCTATGCGCAGGTCGTCAGGCAGCGCGAACGAGTCTCAAGCCTAAGCGAGGGAGGCGACATGGACCCTGCTTTTCTTGCCCCATTCATACCGATCACGGCGATCATCGCTTTCGCGGCGGTAAAGATAGCTCGTCTGCGTGCCGCTCCAGGTTCACCAGCAGCTGACGTCACTGCGCGGCTCGAGTTACTTGAACGTAGTGTCCAGGACGTCCAACAGGAGTTGGCAGAAACACAGGAACGGCTCGATTTCGCAGAGCGCCTCCTCAGCAAGGCACGGCAAGATCGGCGCATCGGCGGCTAGAAAGGAATCCACTTTCAAGCAGCCCTGAGACTGGACCGCACGCCAAGGGAGTACCACCGATCACACCGCGACTCAACGTCTACCTCGAATCCGGAGCGAAGCGCACCTTCGCCGCCGCGCTCGACTGGCCCGGCTGGTGCCGCCAAGGAGCCAACGAAGCCGACGCCTTGGCGGCGCTGCTCGCCTACGGCCCCCAATACGCCTCCATCCTCGCGGCTACCCGGCTGGGCTTCGTCGCGCCCGAGGATCTCAGCCAACTGGTCGTCGTCGAGCGGCTCCCTGGCACCCCTACCACCGACTTCGGCGCCCCCAGCGTGGCGCCCACGGCTGATGGCGATCGGTCGTGCGACGCGGCCGAGCGCAAATGTTTCGAGAAGATCCTCCGCGCGGGTTGGCGCGCGTTCGACCAGGCGGTGAGCTCCGCCCACGGCAAAACACTCTCGATTGGGCCGCGCGGCGGGGGACGCCCCCTCGAGCGGATCGTCGCACACGTGATTGGAGCCGATGCGGGCTATCTCATCGCGGTGGGCTGGAAGGCGCCCAAGGCAGCGGAGCCGGCCGAGCAGCTTGCAGCGACCCGCGAAGCGATTCTCGCGGCGCTGGAGGCCTCCGCGACGGGGAAGATTCCGTCGCAAGGACCGCGCGGAGGTGTCCGATGGTCGGCACGGTACTTCGTTCGGCGGGTGGCATGGCATCTGATGGCGCACGTGTGGGAAATC
>JACCSE010000227.1 GCA_013813145.1 Gemmatimonadales bacterium | reverse complement strand
TCCGCGCTGGCGCTGGAGAACGGGATGTAGGGCCGGAGCGAGCGCCACGCATGGTCCGGCGCGACCAGGAGGTAGTACAACCCGAAGAACGTGATCGTGAGCTGGATGCCGAACCGGGTGGCCGTGCCGATGAGCCCCAGGGCGCTGCTGCCGGCCCAGCTCACCAGACTCGTGCCCAGCGCCTCGAGTTGTGCCCCTACCTGGTAGGGGCCGACCCGCAGCTCGCGGAGCCGCGCAAGCAGCGGGCTCTTGATGATGCTGGCCGCCATGTCCTGCGCCTCGGTGGCGATCACTCCCACGATGGACGCGGTGGGCGCCACCACGAGCACGATCGCCAGCAGCACCACGATGCCGGCGGCGATCGAGGGACGTATCCGTCTGACCAGCTCTCGCTGCACCGGCGCGAAAACGACGTAGAGGACCGGTGCCCCGATCAGGCCGGTGCTGAACGGCCACAGCGCCCAGACCAGCGCCAGGCCGAGCACGAGGATGAGCCACGCCGCGCGCTGCCGCTGGGTATCGAAGAAGGGCATGCCAAAAGAGTATGCCGCAACGGCTTCCGCCGCCAGCGCCGAACCCTTGCCCCGGCTCGCGTCGCCCGCGACATTTCCTTACCCCGACCCGTCCATCGGCCGTCCGCCGGAGTCACAAACCGCATGAGCGCTCCCGACCCGCGTCCGGCATACAGCGGGCTTCCGGTCATGATCTGGACCGCCGGCCCGGACCGGCGCTCCGATTACTTCAACGAGCGCTGGCTCGAGTTCACCGGCCGCCGCCTGGAAGACGAGCTGGGCTGGGGCTGGGCCGAGCGGGTGCATCCCGACGACTTCGAGAACGCTATTGCCGCCTACCATCAAGCCTTCGAGGAGCGCCGGCCGTTCGACTTGGAATACCGGCTCCAGCGCGCCGACGGCGAGTACCGCTGGGTACTGGATACCGCCGCGCCCCGCGCCGCCGCGGACGGCAGCTTCGCCGGCTACATCGGATGCTGCACCGACATCACCGAGCGCCGCGCGCTGGAGCAGCGGGTCAAGCGGATAGAGCGCGCCGACGCCATCGCCCAGCTTGCCGGCGGCGTGGCGCACGACTTCAACAATCTCCTGACCGGCATCCTGGGCCACGTCTCGCTGCTGCTGGAGGACGAGTCGCTCTCGGTCGAGGCCCGCGGCGACCTGGCGCAGATCCAGCACGCCGCCGACCGCGCCGCCGGGCTCACCCGGCGACTGCTCGCGTTCAGCCGCCGGCAGGTCCTCGCCCCGCGTGTCCTCGACCTCAACCGGGTGGCGAGCGGTCTGGTGTCCGCCATCCGCGGCATAGTGGGGAGCCGCATCGAGGTCGTCCAGTCGCTCGCGCCCCGGCTCGATCCGGTGCTGGCCGACCCCGGGCAGTTGGAGGAGGTGCTGCTTCAGCTCAGCCGCAACGCGCGCGACGCCATGCCCGACGGCGGAGTGCTGGAGCTGAGGACCGCGCCGGCCCAGGTGGACGCCGCCCTGGCCGCCCGGCACGCGGGGCTCGCGCCGGGGAGCTACGTCAGCTTCACCGTGCGCGACACCGGCGGCGGGATGGAACCCACGACGCTGGAGCACGCCTTCGATCCGTTCTACAGCGGCAAGCCGGCCAGCGAAGGGGCCGGACTGGGTTTGGCGTCGGTGTACGGCATCGTGAAGCAGAGCGGTGGCTACATCGCGGTGGAGAGCGTGCCGGCCCGGGGGACCACGTTCACCGTGTATCTCCGCCGCTCGGAGAGCGCGATCGAGGTCGCCGGTGGCGATCCCACCGAGCTCGTTGGCACCGGTACCGTCCTGCTGGTCGAAGACGAGGACCAGCTCCGGGAGCTGGGCCGCCGGGTGCTGGAGCGCGCCGGTTACACGGTACTGGCCGCGGTCGATGCCGAGTCCGCGGCCGCGATCGCCGATCGCCATCCGGGCCACATCCACCTCCTCATCACCGACACGGCCCTGCCCCGGACGAGCGGGCGCGAGCTCGCCGCCCGGCTGGGCATCCACCGGCCCGCCATCAAGGTGCTCTACGTGTCAGGCAGCTCGGACGACGCCGTCGCCCGGCACCGGATGCTCGAGCCCGGCACCGAGTTTCTCGAAAAGCCGTTCTCCCTCGACGGGCTGCTGCGGAAGGTGCGGCAGGTCATGGGCGCTTCCGCCGCGGCCGCAGAG
>JACCSE010000360.1 GCA_013813145.1 Gemmatimonadales bacterium | reverse complement strand
ACGCTGGCTCGAGCCAGGGCGACCAGCGCCTCCCGCCGGAGCGCGAAGCTCCCCTTCCCGCCGAGTGCCCGCGTCAGTGAACGCACCGCTTCAGCGCCGCCGAGCTCGCCGAGGGTCGCCGCCGCCTGCACCTGGACGTTGGGGAGCGGATCCTCCAGCAGGGGGGTGAGCTCGACGCTCAGCGTCGAGTCGCGGAAACCGGCGAGGGAACGCAGGGCGTTGATCTTGACCTGGGCGTTGGCGTCGATGGCCGCGCGGGTGAGCAGCTCGGCCACGGTGCGGGGCGCCAGGCCCGCCGTGTCGGCGTATTGCCGGGTCAGCGCCCGTGCCGCCAGCGAGCGGACGATCCCTTCGCGGTCGCGCAGCAGGACGGTGAGCCGCTCCCCCGCCGCCGGGGCGCGGAGCCGGCCCAACGAGTAGGCGGCCCGCCAGCGGGGCGAGGCGGAGGTGTCGTCCACGAAGGGAAGGATCGCGTCCACGGGAGCGTTTCCATCAAGCCGCCAGGACTCGAGGAGCACCAGGTTCACGATCGGCGCGCGATCGGCTGGGGTGAGCACGGCGCTACCCGACAGCACAGCGCGGAAGAACTCTCCGACCCGGGGGCCGCCGATCTTGGCCAGCGCGGTCACCGCCTCCATCGCGGTCGGACCGTCGAGCGCGGGCTGGCCGGCCAGCCGGTCGAGCAGCGGCGGGACCGCGGCGCTATCGCGGAGCAGGCCCAGCGCGAAGGCCGCCGCCACCCGCACGGTCGAGTCGGGATCGCCCAGCAGGGGAAGGACCAGGGCGGTGGCGCGGAGGTCACCGATCCGGCCGGCACCCATCGCCGCCATCCGCCGCACCACCGAATCGGGGGCGACGAGCGCCTTCCCGAACAGCGCCGGCTGGAAGTCGCGCGCGTCCTCCGCGGCCAAGACCGGGGCGAGTTGCTCGATCACGGCCTCTTCCTGCGCCGGGAGAGGGGAGGCGAAGAGCAAGGCGAGCATAACGGGGACGGCACTACGACTCATCGAGGCGAGTCCTTCCAGGCCCGGTCGTCAGTTGCAGCCGCACCGGGTCCGGTACGGCGCGGAGAGTCCGGCGGACGGCGTCGGGCAGCCGGGTGAGTTTCATCGAGCGGTCCAGCGCCAGGAGCGAGGTGAACGCGGTGGCGAGCAGCCGGTCGTCCCCGGCATGCTCGACGGCGTAGCCGAAATCCACCCGGCGGGATGCCACCTCCCGTACCCAGCAGCGGACCCGGAGCGGGTCGTCGAAGCGGGCCGGCAGGCGATAGCGCAGAGCGACCTCGCCGACGGCCAGCCGGAGGCCAGCCGCCTCGAGATCGCGATAGCTCATGCCACCGGCCCGCAGATGCTCGGTGCGGGCGATGTCCAGCCAGACCAGGTACCGGGCGTGGTAGACGACCCCCATCTGATCGGTCTCGGAATAATTGACCCGGATTGGGATCTCCGAGATATCGGGGCTGGCCATGGGGGCCTCACGAGAGATAGACGCTCGGGACGGCGGCGGAGTCACATTATCTTTGGCGCCGTGCTGGGCCACGCGCTCGTCGTCGTCTCCGACGCCCACCTTGGCGTGACGCCACCCGGAATCGAGGAGGCGCTGCTTGCGTTTTTCGAGGCGGTGCCCGACCAGGGCGACTGCCTCCTCGTCAACGGCGATCTCTTCGATTTCTGGTACTCCTACCGCCGCGTGATCCCCCGTCGCGGGTTCCACGTGGCCGCGGCGCTGGCCCGGCTGGCCCGCCGGATGCCGGTCCTCATGGTGGGGGGCAATCACGACCGCTGGGGCGGGGACTTCTGGCAGCGGGACCTCGGAGTGCGCTTCGACCCCCACCGCCTCAGCTTTCGGGTCGGCGACCGGCAGGTGGCCGCGATCCACGGAGACGGCCTCACCGAGGCAAACCGGCGCGCGGCGCTGCTGCACCGGATCATCAACCACCGCGCGACGTCGGCGGTGTACCGGACGCTTCATCCCGAGATCGGGCTCCGGCTGGTGGAGCTGCTGAGCCCGCACCTTGGCGACCATACCTACGACGAGGCGAAGCTCGCTCTCGCCGCCGAGCGACAACGCCAGTGGGCCGAGCGGCTGATGGCGCGGGAGCCGGACCTGGGGCTCGTCGTCATGGGGCACACCCACCAGTCGGCGACGATGCGCACCGCGGGCGGCGGCGAGTATCTCAACCCGGGCGCCTGGTTCGACGGCTACCGCTACGCGGTGGCGACGGCGGCGGGAGCCGAGCTGCGGCGGTTCTCCCCTACGGCATCCTGAGCAGCGCAGGACCTCAATCCACCGCGACCAGCTCGGCGGCGTCGAGCCGCTCTCCGATGAAGCGGGAACCGACGTGGAGGAAGCGCGCTTCGTCGTCGCTCACGGCGAAGCGGTGGCGCGGCTCCGTGCCGGGCGGGGCGGTGATTCCTTCGGCCTCGAGGACGGCCGCCACCGCCGACGCCGTCTCCTCGCCGCTGTCGATCAGCCGCACGTCGTCACCCATCACCCGCTGGAGCAGCGGCTTCAGCAGCGGATAGTGAGTGCACCCCAGCACCAGAGCATCCACCCCGGTCTCCCGGAGCGGCGCGAGGTACTCCCGGGCGATCAGCTCGGCGGCCGGATGCTCGAACCACCCCTCCTCCACTAACGGGACGAAGAGCGGGCAGGCCCGCTGCTCCACCTGCGTTCCCGGACGGACCCGGCGGATCGCTCGGGCGTAGGCACCACTCGCGATGGTCCCGGCAGTACCGATCACGCCGACCGGACCTCCGCGGCCCGCTCCCGCGGCGGCGCGCGCCCCGGGCTCGATTACGCCGATGACCGGCACCGGCGACTCGCTCTGCAGCGCCTCCAGGGCGTGCGCGGTGCTGGTATTGCACGCGATCACGACCGCTTTCACTCCCTGGTCGAGCAGCCAGTGCAGGATCTCCAGGCTGTACCGCCGGACGGTCTCGGGCGACTTGGGACCGTAGGGGACGCGGGCGGTGTCACCGAAATAGACCGTCGATTCGCCCGGTAAGCGATGGTACACCGCCCGCGCCACGGTGAGGCCGCCGATTCCCGAATCGAAGATCCCGATAGGGGCCTGGTTCATCGGATGCGGATGGGGATGGAGACCGAGCCGCCGATACCGCCAGGCACCGCCTCGAGCCGGAGGTCACCGGGAAAGTCAGCGAGATGAGCGGAGACGTAGGCCTCGAGTCCGGAGAACAGATGGTTGAACACCAGCAGGACGATCCAATCCTCGTGCTCCCGGCGCTTGTTCTCGGCCCGTTCCGACCCGGTACGGCGAAGATATCCGAGCTCGTGCCGGGTCTTGAGGCTCATGCCCAGGGTGACCCCCTCCCATGCCACGAATATACCTCCGGTCAGTTTGCGGTTGAGCCGGGCTTGGCCCCATCCGGGCAGAAGGAACGAGCGCCAGAAGGCGCCCATGGGACTGATCGGCCGAATCAGCGAATCGGCTATGGGGGCGATCTGCAGGGTGTCTTGAGCGGCGGTGGCCCGCGGCCCGAGGAGGACAGCCACCCCGACCAGCATCAGGCAGCGGAACGCGGCCGGCCGCGGGTGGCGGGAGCGTGTGAGGATCGAACTCACCGGAGCCGCCGGAGGCGTCTCCATCGCGGTTTTGAAGACCGGCATGGCCACCAGGCCATATCCACTCCCTTCAGGTACCGAGGCTCTTTCACGGGACCCAACCCCCTACTCGCCACGCGGTAAGGGCATGTCCATCCCAAGTATATCCGAACCGAACTCGAGCTCGCGACATCACCTGCCGCCGTCATTCAGCACCTGACGGACCTTCGTCAGCAGCAGATCGGCCCGAAACGGCTTTTCGAGATAGGCGAGACCGGTCTGCAACAGACCGTGCCGCACCACGGTGTCCTCAGTGTAGCCCGTAATGTAGAGCACCAGGGTCGCCGGACGGAGGGCGAGGAGCCGTTGCGCCAGCTCCCGCCCGCTCATCCCGGGCATAACGACGTCGGTCAGCAGGAGATCGATGCTTCCGTGGTGATGCCTGGCCAGCTCCAGCGCGGCGGGCCCATCGGCGGCAGTGAGAAGTGTGTACCCCCGGCCCGCCAACACTCGCTGGGCCAGGGCCCGAACCGCGGGTTCGTCCTCCACCAGCAGAATGGTTTCGTGTCCACCGGGCGCGGTCACAGAAGCCTCGGCCTCGGGTGCGGCGGCCTGACCCGAGGCGCGGGGAAGATAGATCTTGAAGGTGGTCCCCCGCCCCAGCTCACTATAGACCCAGACGTAGCCCCCGCTCTGCTTGACGATGCCGTAGACCATAGAGAGGCCAAGCCCGGTGCCCCGGCCCGGTCCCTTGGTGGTGAAGAACGGCTCGAACACCCGGGCGAGCGTGGGCTGATCCATCCCGGTACCGTCGTCGGTGACGGCGAGGAGTACGTATGGTCCGGGCGCGACCAGCGAATGTCCCGCGGCGTATTCCGCCCCCAGCACCACGTTCCGGGTTTCGATCGTCAGCCGCCCGCCGCCCGGCATCGCGTCGCGGGCATTCACGGCGAGATTGACGAGCACCTGCTCCACCTGGCTGGGATCGGCCTTGACCAGGCCGAGGGCGTCATCGGTGAGGGTGACGACTTCGATGTTCTCGCCGATCAGCCGATGCAGCAGTCGCTCCACGTCCTTGGCCAGGCGGTGGAGGTCGATGAGCCTGGGCTGGAGCACCTGGCGGCGGCTGAACGCGAGCAGTTGTCGGGTCAGCGTGGCCGCGCGATCGGTGGCGTGACAGATCTCCTGGACATCCGGCCGCCGAGGGTCGTCGGCACCGAGCGTCACCAGTACCAGCTCGGCGTATCCGGTGATCGCGGTGAGCAGATTGTTGAAGTCGTGGGCGATGCCGCCGGCGAGCTGGCCAACCGCCTCCATCTTCTGGGCCTGGCGAAGCTGCTCCTCCAGCGTCTTGCGCTCCCGGATGTCGCGCATGACACCCTGCATCATTCCGCCGGGCAGGAGCTTGGCGGTGACCTCGACGTCCACGTCCTCGCCGTCCTTCCGGCGGAGGCGGCGCTCGAACCGCAGCGCCTGGCCGGTGTGCACCCGCTGCACCCGGGCGGCCGCGGTGTCGCGCTCGTCGGGTGGGTAGGTCTCGGCGATGGTGAGGGCGAGGATTTCGCTTCGGTCGTATCCCATGAGCTCGCAGGCCGCGGGATTCGCGTCGACGATGGCCCCGCCGGGCTCGGCGATCAGGATGGCGTCCACCGCCTGCTCCATCAGCAGGCGATAGCGGTTCTCGCTGGCCCGGATGGCCTCTTCCGCGCGTCCGCGCTCCACGAGCTGGCCGATCTGGGCGCCGAGGCTATCCATCATGGCGAGCAGATCCGAGTCGGGCTCGCGGATCTCGCGACTGAAGAACTGGAGCACCCCGACGACGGCTCGGCGGCTCCGGATCGGACTACCGATCGAGCTGTGCAGGCGCCCGCCGCCAGCCGCCTCCTGGCGGGGCATCTCCGAGCTCGTCTGGAAGTCGGGCACCCAAGCCGGCTGGCCGCTGTTCCAGATCCGCCCGGGAAGTCCCTCGCCGCGGCCGAAGACGAAAGTCCGGCTGAGCGCTTCGAACCGTTCCATGTCAGGCGAGGGCCGGTGCCAGGCGCCCACGCTACGAATCCGCTCGCCGTCCGGATCCACCACCCACATCTCACCGAGGTCCCACCCCAGTCCCTCACAGAGAAGCTGGAGGACCCGCGGGGCGGCCTCCGTGAGGATCGGCATCTCCGAGAGGATGCGGGTGACGCTGTGCTGGAGGCCGAGCCGCAGCTCCGAGCGCCGGCGTTCGGTGAGATCGCGAATGAACGCGCTGAACACCCAGTAGCCATCCACCCGCACCGGCACCACCGTGAGCTCCACCGGGAACTCCTCACCGTTCCGTCGCAGGGCGGTGATCTCGATCCGATGCCCCAGGATCGGACCTTCGCCGGTACGGAGGAAGTGGGACAATCCCCGCCGGTGAGCCTCGCGATGGTGCTCGGGCACGATGCTGTCGGCCAGCGGAGTCCCGAGTACCTCCGACTCCCGCCAGCCGAAGATGGTCTCGGCCTGGCCGCTCCAGCCAGTGATGAGGCCGGCGCCATCCATGATGATCAGCGCGTCGAGCGACGAGTGAAGGGTCCCCTGGAGCGCCTCTTCCGCCCGTTTCCGCGCGGTGATGTCGGTGCCGACCACGAGGACCCGATCGCAGGAGCCGTCGGGGGAAAGGAGCGGCACCTTGACCGTCTGGAACCAGCGGGTCTCGCCGGTGGCGCCGTCGTTCACCGCCTGGGCGGCAATCAGCTTGGGGGTGCGGGAGGTCATGACCTCCAGGTCATCCCGGAGGGAGCGCTCGAGTTCGGCTCCCTCGGGATGGAGCTCGGCGTCGGTTTTGCCGAGAAGCTGCTCGGGCGTGGTCCCGTACAGCTCCGCGACGGCGAGGTTCGCCAGGGTGAACCGGCCGTCACGGTCCTTGACGAAGACCAGATTGGGATTGGTGTCGACGACCTGCCGGAGGAAGCTGTCCGGGCTCAGCCGATCCGAGCCGGGCGGATCATTCACCGGGCATCGGAGTCCACCGCCGCGATGGCTTCGATCTCGACCCGGGCGCCCCGCGGCAGCGCGGCGACCGCGACCGTGGAGCGGGCGGGCCGATGCTCGCCGAACACGCGGGCGTAGACCTCGTTCATGGCGGCGAAGTCGGCCATGTCCACCAGGAACACCGTAGTCTTCACTACTCGAGAGAAGGTCGAGCCGGCGGCCTCGAGGATGGCGCGGAGGTTCTCCAGCACTCGCTCGGTCTGCTCGGCGATGCCGCCGTCCACCAGCTCGCCGCTGGCGGGATCGAAACCGACCTGGCCAGCGGTGAAGAGGAAGCCGCCGGCGCGGATGCCCTGGCTGTAGGGACCGATGGCGCGGGGCGCACCGGACGTGGAGAGCGGTGCGATCTCCATCAGAAGAGGCCCTCGATGGTTCCATCGGGGTGGACCCGGATCGACTCGGCGGCCGGGGTCTTGGAGAGGCCGGGCATCGTCATGATGTCGCCGGCGAGCGCGACGACGAAGCCCGCGCCCGCCGATGCGTAGACGTCCCGGATGGTGAGCCGGAAGCCCTGCGGCCGGCCCAGCTTGGTCGGGTCGTCGCTGAAGGAGTACTGGGTCTTGGCCATGCAGACCGGGGTGCCACCCAACCCCAGCGACTCCAGCAGGGCGATGTTCTTCTGGGCCGGTCCCTGGTAATCCACCCCCGCTGCACCGTAGATCTCGCGCGCGATGGTCTCGATTTTCGTCTTGATCGGGAGGGCGACGTCGTAGAGCGGCTTGAAGTCGCTCTTCCCCTCGTCCAGCGCGGCGAGCACCTCGGCGGCCACCGCCTCGCCGCCCTCTCCGCCGCGGGCCCAGACCTCGCTCAACGCGGCGCGCGCGTTCCAGCCTCCCGCCGCATCGAGGACCAGGCGGATCTCCTCGTCGCTGTCGGAGGTGAACCGGTTGAGCGCCACCACTACCGGGACGCCGAACTTCTGCACGTTCTTGACGTGCGCCTCGAGATTGACCAGTCCGCGCTGCAGCGCGGCGACGTCCGGCGTGCTCAGGTTTTCCTTCTTGACGCCGCCGTTCATCTTGAGCGCGCGCACCGTGGCCACCACGATCGCCGCCTCGGGCTTGAGCCCGGCGAACCGGCACTTGATGTCGAAGAACTTTTCCGCTCCGAGATCGGCCCCGAAGCCCGCCTCGGTCAGCACGATGTCGCCGAGCGCCAGACCGAGCTTGGTGGCGGCGACCGAGTTGCAGCCGTGGGCGATGTTGCCGAACGGCCCACAGTGGACCAGGGCCGGCCCGCCCTCGAGGGTCTGCACCAGATTGGGAAGGATGGCATCCTTGAGCAGCAGCGTCATCGCGCCGGCGGCCTTGAGATCGCCCGCGGTGACCGGCTTCCGGTCGCGGGTGAGCCCGACGATGATCCGGCTGATCCGGGCCTCGAGATCGGCCAGATCGCCGGCGAGGGCCAGGATGGCCATGATCTCGCTGCCCGGCACGATGACGAAGCGGTCCTCGCGCACCGGGCCCGCGTTGATTCCCCCGAGACTGATGACGGTGGATCGGAGCGCGCGGTCGTTCATATCCATCGTGCGGGGCCAGGTGATCCGCCGCGGGTCGATGCCGAGCGCGTTGCCGTGGTGCATATGATTGTCCAGCATCGCGGCGAGCAGGTTGTGCGCCGAGGTGATGGCGTGGAAGTCGCCGGTGAAGTGCAGGTTGATCTCATCCATCGGGACCACCTGGGCGTACCCGCCGCCCGCCGCCCCGCCTTTGACGCCGAATACCGGCCCCAGGCTGGGCTCCCGGATCGCGACCACCACTTTCTTTCCCAACCGGCGCAGCGCCTGACTCACGCCGACGGTCACGGTGCTCTTGCCTTCTCCCGCTGGCGTGGGGTTGATCCCGGTGACGAGGACCAGCCGGCCCTTGGGCTTGCGCTTGGCGATGGCCTCGGCGCTGATCTTGGCCTTGTAGCGGCCGTAGGGAAGGATCTCGTCGGGGCCGAGGCCAACCTCGGCCGCGACCTCCGCGATCGGGCGGAGCTTGGCCGCCTGGGCGATGGCGATGTCGGATGGCACGGAAGGCTGGGCGGTGACGGTCACGGGTCGGGGGCTCCGAAGTGATCGGTGAGCTCTCTGGCAACTTGCCTGTCATCCTGAGGGAGCGAAGCGACCGAAGGATCTTCTCCGCGCCGCTCGAGCCATTCCCGGGCAAGATCCTTCGCGTCGCTCAGGATGACATCGAGGCTTTAAGTCCAAACACTCTCGCCGCGTTTGCTCCCGTCGCCGCGATCAGCTCGTCCACCGGCAGCCCGCGAACCAGGGCGACCTGCTCCGCCACCTGGCGGACGAACGCCGGCTCGTTGCGCTTGCCCCGGTGGGGCACCGGCGCCAGGTAGGGGGCATCGGTCTCGAGCAGCAGCCGGTCGAGCGGGGTCTCGAGGACGGCTCGGTCGAGACGCCAGTTCTTGAAGGTGACCATCCCACTGAACGACACATAGTGGCGGAGGACCAGCCCCGCTCGCAAGAGGGCCGGACCCCCGCTGAAGGAGTGCAGGATCGCCGTGACCTGGGGCTGGGCGCCAAGAACCGCGGCGACGTCGTCGTCCGCCTCCCGGGCGTGGATCACGGCGGGCCGGCCGGCGTCGCCGGCGAGGGCAAGCTGCTGCTCGAACGCGGCGCGCTGGAGGTCTCGGGGGGAGTGGTCGTAGTGGTAGTCCAGCCCTATCTCGCCCGCGGCGACGACGCGCGGGTGGTGGAGCCGCTCGCGCAGCCATGCGGCTACCTGGGGAGACCAGGTGCGGGCATCGTGGGGGTGCACGCCCGCGGTCGTGGACAGCCGGGGCTCGGCTCCGGCGAGGGCGAGCGCCCGATCGGACGCGTCGGGGGATTCGCCGATGACGACGACGTGCTCGACACCCGCCTCCCACGCCCGCCGCAGCACCTCCGACCGATCCGGCTCGTAGGCCGGATCGGCGAGGTGGCAGTGGGTATCGATCAAGCCACGGGGTGCATCAGCCCACGGGCTGTGCCTTGCGGGTTGCCGGCGTCACGGGTCGCTCGGGTGGTGGTGTCAGGTGCCCGCGCGCGGCGGGTCCCGGCCAGCGCTTCTCGATGGCCATCAGCACCGGCGAGGCGATGTAGATCGAAGAAAAGGTGCCGGTGAAGATGCCGAAGAACATCACCAGCGCGAACGGCCGGATCACCTCGCCGCCGAAGATGGCGAGTGCCAGCAGCGTGGCGAGCGAGGTCCCGTGGGTCAGGATGCTGCGGGGCAGCGTCTCGTTGATCGAGCGGTTGAGGATCTGCTCGAAGCTCTCGCGCTTGTACTTGTGCAGATTTTCCCGGACCCGGTCGAAGATGATGATCGTGTCGTTGAGCGAGTAGCCGACCATCGAGAGCACCGCCGCGACCACGGTGAGACTCACCTCGAGATGCACGACGCCGATGAACGCGATGGTGGCGAGGATGTCATGCGCCGTCGCGAGC
>JACCSE010000221.1 GCA_013813145.1 Gemmatimonadales bacterium | reverse complement strand
CCAACACGTTCTTGCCGAACCACCCGCCGTAGATCCGCTCGAACTCGAAGGGCTCCAGCGCGGCGACAATCCGCGTCACCGCCGAAGCGCTCAGTGGGATCAGGTTGGGGTAGCTGTACATGAAGCTCACCGTGCGCCGGTCCAGGGCCACCATGATCGAGTCACCGGTCAGAAGCGCGCCGAGCCCGTCGGCACCCGCCGCCCAATGCAGCACGCTGCTGCCGGCGAAATGGCCGGGGCAGTGGATCAGGGTGACGCCGGGCGCGATCTCCAGCGAATCGCCCTCCCAGTAGCGGATGGCGGCGTCGTCGCGCATGACCCACTCGCGGTCGGCGGCGTTCAGGTAAATCGGCACCCCGCCGAGGGCGAGACTCCACTCGATCATCGAGGCGTAGAAGTGCGGGTGCGAAATGGCCATCGCCCGAACGCCGCCGAGCGCATGCACCGCCGCCACAGTCGCGTCGTCCACCAGGCTGATCGAGTCCCACAGAATTCCACCCGATGGCGTGGTGAAGTGCAGCGCGCGCTGCCCGATGGCGAACCCGGGCTCGGTGCCGATACCGACCAGTCCGTGCCCCTCCGTTTCCAGCCGATTGCGGTGCGTGGCGCGCAACTCCTCCAGCGTAATCCACCGCTGCCCCTTCCACCCGACATACTGCCGCTCCTCGGTGCAGATGACGCAATCCTCGGGTGGAAGCACCGCCTCGGGGTATTGCGTGCCGCAGGTGGTGCAGATGAAGTTGGGCATGGCGAGAAGATAGCGGGGGGCGGGACGGCGGGACGGCGGGACGGCGGGACGGCGGGACGGCGGGACGGCGGTAGCCTTACCTCATCCCGAGGGAGCGCAAGCGACCGAGGGACCTACTCACCCGGCTTCGATGCCCGCTGAGCAGATCCCTCGCTGCGCTCGGGAGGTACGCTCCCCCTACCGCCCTACCGCCGTCCCGCCCTACGCGTCCACCATCCCCCGCACCGTCTCCAGCGTATCTGCCTCCTCGGCCGTCTTGTCCCCACGCCACCGCGCCATCCGCGGAAACCGCACCGCGATTCCGGACTTGTGCCTGCTGGACTCCTGGATCCCCTCGAAGGCCAGCTCGAACACCAGCTCCGGCTTCACCACCCGCACCGGCCCGTGCTTCTCCAGCGTGTTCCGCCGCACGAACGCGTCCACCTTGCGGATTTCCTCGTCGGTGAGACCGGAGTACGCCTTGGCGAACGGGACCAGGCGGTCGCCGTCCCACACGCCGAAGGTGTAGTCGGTATAGAGGCCGGCCCTCCTCCCGCTGCCCGGCTGCGCGTACATCAACACCGCGTCCACCGCGAGCGGCTCGACCTTCCATTTCCACCAGTCGCCCCGGCGGCGCCCCACGCCGTACGGGCTGGCCAGGCGCTTGAGCATCAGCCCTTCGGCGCCGACCCGCCTCGCCTCCCGCCGGGCCGCCGCCACCGCCTCCCAGGTCGGTGACTCCACCGCGACCGAGAGCACCATCCGTCCCGCCGACGGCACCCGTGCGAGCGACTCGCCCAGTCGGCGCCGGCGCTCCGACAATGGCACGGTGCGAAGGTCGGCGCCGCCAAGCTCGAGCAGGTCGTACGCCACCAGCACCACCGGGACCTCGCTCAGAATCTTCCGGCTCAGTGTCTTCCGCCCGATCCGTCGCTGCATCTGGGCGAAGGGAAGTGGTGCCGCGGCCCCGTCGGCCCACCCCAGCAGCTCCCCGTCGAGTGCCGTGCCTTCGGGCAGGAGCGCGCCGGCCTCTTCGACTTCGGGGAAGCGCCCGCTCAGCAGCTCCTCGCCTCGAGACCAGAGGAACGTCCGCCCGGCCCGGCGAATGAGCTGCGCCCGGATGCCGTCCCACTTCCACTCGGCGATCCACTCGTCCACGCTCCCCAGCGTCTCGGGCGGACTCTCCAGCGGATAGGCGAGGAAGAAAGGGTAGGGTCGGCTCACGTCCGCGTCGCGCGTGTCCGGCGCCACCAGCTGCTCGTAGAACTCCGGCGTCGGCTCCCACGCGCCCATGACCCGGTGCGCAATGACGCCTTCGGGGATCCCGCTCACGTCCGCCAAGGCCCGCTCGACCAGCCGGGCGGACGCGCCGACTCGAAAGCTGCCGGTGATCAGCTTGTTCCATACGTAGCGCTCCCGCCGTCCCAGCTCGCGCCACGCGCGCATCATCTCCCGGCGCTGCACCTCGGGGTCCTGGCCTCGAAGCAGCAGGAGTCGCTCCTCCACCCAGTGCGATAGGGGTAGGTCGGCGGCAGTGTCGGTGTCGGGGAGCAGCAGCGCGATGGTCTCGGCGAGGTCACCCACCGCTCGATAGCTCTCCTCGAACAGCCAGTCGGGGATGTCCGCCTCCGCGGCGGCCCAGGCGCGG
Organism: Gemmatimonadales bacterium; assembly: GCA_013813145.1. Taxonomy (GTDB): domain Bacteria; phylum Gemmatimonadota; class Gemmatimonadetes; order Gemmatimonadales; family GWC2-71-9; genus CAVVWJ01. Next base: position 47 of record JACCSE010000221.1, on the reverse strand, counting down.
AGATCGGCCGAGGCGATGAGCCGCTTGGGACGCCGGCCGCTCAGGAA
>JACCSE010000346.1 GCA_013813145.1 Gemmatimonadales bacterium | reverse complement strand
TGCCAGCGTGAACAGCTTGAATTCGGGCATTCGCGCTACCTCCCTACCCCCAGACGATCTCCACCCCGGGCACCTGCTCCGGATGGCTGATGAAGCCGATGACCCGGCGGTCGTCGTCAACCACGGTGATGGTAGGGCGGAGATGGGATTCGTGGGGCTCGAGGTCCAGCCGCACCCGGTAGCCCTCCAGCTCCTGGTCGGCATGCACGACCGGGGAGTTGGTGCGCATCAGCGAGTCGGCGCGGGTGTGCCACGGGTGCTTCCCCTCGGCGAGGCAGCGGGTGACCAGCTCGCGGTCGCTGAGGGTGCCGAGGAACCGGCGGGTCCGGTGGTCGTCCACCACCGGGACCACCGAGATGTTCCGGGTCTTCAGCATGATGGCCACTTCGCTGGCCATCGCGCCGGCGACCGCGACGTGGGGATCGGGGACCATCGCGTCCGATGCTTTCATCCGCTCAATTTGCTCCCTGCGGGGGGAGGGTCAAGTGCGCGCCCCTCCAGCGCGTGAGCGCCTCCCGACCGGCGCGATAGCCGTCCTCCGCGTACTGGTGCACCCGGCCCACCCGAAAGGTGGAACTGCGCTCTACCCGGGGGCGGACGTACACCAGCGCCGGCCGCTCCGGCGTCGCCCGCCAGAGGGCCAGATGGGCCGCGGTGGCCGTCGCCATCAAGGTGCCGACCGCCTCGTCGTGCGCCCGCACCACGGCAGGCGACGACACGGGCACGCCGGGAGGAGCCAGGTCAAACCCGGGCCCCACATCCACCGCGACCACCGTCTCCCGCGCGAGCAGGGCCGCGGCCTCCAGCGGCAGTGGTCCGCGAAGGCCGCCGTCACCGGTGCGCCGCCCGTCGAGCAGGTGAGGTGGAAAGTAGACCGGTAAGGCGCAGGTCGCGGTCAGCACCTCGAGCAGCGGCGCGTCGGCGCCGCCCTCGCCGTAGAGCAGGAGCTCGCCGGTGTCGAGATCGGTGACGGTAACGGTGAGCGGGACGGCCAGGTCGCCGAAGCGCCGGGCGGGCACGATCGCCTCGATAGCGCGGCGGAGCGGCGCCGGACGGAGCAGTGCCCTGGCGAAGATCCCCCGCACTGCCCCCAGCGGATCGCGCGCGACCCCGCGCCGGCCGATCTCGGGCAGGCGCTCGAGCAACGCCTCGCCGTCCACCCCAGCGGCGAGCGCGGCACCGATGACAGCGCCCATCGAGGTGGCGACGTACCGGACCGGCAGTATGCCGGCCTCGTGCAGCGCGCGCGCCGCCCCCACGTGCGCGGCGGTCTTCGCCCCGCCGCCGCTCAGAACCAGGGTGACGCCGGTGTCGCTCACCCGCGCTTCTGCCGCTGGCGGTGGGCCTCCGCCCGTGCGTAGCGCTCGCGTTCCTCGTCGGTCTCGGGAATCAGCCGGGGCACCCGCGTGGGCTTGCCCTCCCCGTCGATGGCCACGAACACCACGTGCGCCGTGTGGGTGTGCCGCTTCTCTCCGGTGCTCACCTTCTCGGAGTAGACCTCGACCGAGATGTCCATCGAGGAGTTGCCCACGAAGTCCACGCTTGCGGTGCAGGTCACCAGCGCTCCCACTGGAATCCGTTCCCGGAAGTCCACCCGGTCGATGCTCGCGGTCACCGCCGGCCCACCCGCATGCCGGATCGCCGCCACCGCCGCGGCCTGATCCACCAGTGCCATCAGCTCCCCCCCGAAGAGATCGCCGAGCACGTTCTGCATGTGGGGCATCACGAAGACGGTCAGGGTCCCGACGGACTGGGACATGGGACGGGAATCAGGAGGCATGGAGCCTTTCGGGAAACGGCGGGAACGGTAAACGGGGAACGGGGAACGGACGCCTGGATCAGTTCCCGTTTATCGTTACCCGTTTACCGTTCCCCGTTTACCGTTTACCGCTCCCCGCAGTTCAGTAGTCCACCGGCCTCAAATAGTACTCCCCGATCGCCGTCCCACTGAGCATCGCGACCGTCGGCAGCCTCCGCTTCCAGTGGGTCGAGTCGAGCCGGGCGCGGACCAGGGTGATCTCGTCCTCGCTGAAGCCGAGCGCGGCGATGTCGGCGTTGCGGTAGCCGAGGAGGATCCAGTGCAGGATCGCGTCGGCCCGGGGATACGAGATACCGAAGTCGCCCTCGTCGGTCTGGTCCTTGATCAGGTCCGCGCTGGCTGGCTTGGCAACGATGACCTCGGGCACGCCCAGGTGCCGGGCGAGCTCCCAGACCTGGGTCTTGAACAGGTCGCCGATCGGGTTCACCGGCGGCGAGTCGTCGGCGTGCCAGGTGAAGTAGCCGAAGAGCCGTTCGGTCTTGTTCCCGGTGCCGAGCGGAAGGGCATGCTGCGCGGCGGAGAGGTCGAACAGGGCGATCATCCGGGCGCGCGCCATGATGTTGCCCAGTCGCCCCGGCGATGGTTCGCCGCCGATCGCCTGCGCGAGCCCATCCACCGCCGCGGTGATGTCCACCGTCGCGCTCTCGATCCCGAGCGCCTCGAGAACCAGCCGGGCATGCTCCAGGCTCTCGGGACTGGAGGTGCGGTAGGGCATCCGAACACCGAGCACGTTGCCCGCGCCGAGTGCCTCGACGGCGAGGTACGCCACCAGCGAGCTGTCCACGCCTCCCGAGAGCCCGATGACCACCTTCTCGAACCCGCGCCGGCGCTGGACCTCGTCGCGGATGAACTCGACCAGCCAGCGG
>JACCSE010000343.1 GCA_013813145.1 Gemmatimonadales bacterium | reverse complement strand
CCTCATCGCCATCCTCCAGGAATTTCCTGGTCTCACCACTCGGCAAAGAGAGCGGCTCGGCGCCGCCGGAGGTCAGCTCGAGGAGACAGCCGCGCGCCTCCTTCGAGGCTCCCGAGATCGTGCCGCTGGCGAAGAGGTCGCCCGGACGGAGATCGCAGCCGTTGCTGGTGTGGTGCGCCAGCATCTGGGGCAAGGTCCAGTAGAGATCGGCCACCCGCCCCCGGCTCAGCCGCACCGGCTCGATGCGCTGCTGGCGCATCCGGGCGCTTGTCAGATACACCTCCAGCGTCACGTCCAGTCCGCCCCCCGCCTCGTTCTGCTCCGAGAACAGGTACGGCAGCGGAGCCGGGTCCCCGTCCGGCCGCCGGAACGCCGGCACCCGGAACGGCTCCAGCGCCTCGAAGCTGACCACCCAGGGTGAAATCGTCGTCGCGAAGTTCTTGGACAGAAAGGGACCGAGCGGCTGGTATTCCCACGACTGCACGTCGCGCGCCGACCAGTCGTTCACCAGGCAGACGCCGAAGAGGTGCTGCTCCGCCCGTTCCAGCGGCACCGGCTCGCCCATCCGGTTTCCGGTTCCGACGAAGCAGCCCAGCTCCATTTCATAGTCGAGCGAGCGGGAGGGCGCGAACACCGGCGCCTCGGCCTGGGGATCTTTGATCTGCCCGCCGGGCCGGCGGATCGGCGTGCCGCTGGCCACGATCGAAGATGCACGCCCGTGATACCCGATCGGCACCCACTTGTAGTTGGGCAGCAGCGGGTTCTCCGGACGAAACATGCTTCCGACGTTGGTGGCGTGATGCACCGAAGCGTAGAAGTCGGTGTAGTCGCCGATTTCCGCTGGGAGCAACAGCTCGGCCTCGGCCATCGGCAGCAGAAGCCGGTCGCCGAGCCTTCGGTTGGCGCGGTACGCGGGCGAGTCGGCATCGAGCAGTGCCGCCACCTGGCGGCGCAGCTCCGCCACCGGCTCCCGGCCCAGCGCCATCAGGAGGTTGAGCGACGGCGCGGCGCACGCCTCTGCCGCGCGCTCGGCGGATCCGGTGAACCGGCCCTCGTCGTGACAGGCGGTGAGGTCGAGGATCCGGTCGCCGATCGCGATGCCCACCCGGGCGGATTCGTCGTCCTCGCGCGGGCGGAAGACGCCGAAGGGAAGATTCTGGATCGGGAAGTCGGTCGCGCCCTGGGCCGACTCGACCCACGAGGTTCGGGCGCCGGACTTGTCGCTCACGGCGCCAGGCCGAGCGCGCGCAGCTCGCTCACGGGCTCGGTGAACGAGCAGGAGCCGAAGGAGAGGATGCGATCGGCGCGGGCCAGCCGGAGAGCGTCGGCGTCGAGCCGGTGGCCCCGCCACTCGATCCCACCGTCCGACACTCGGAGCGAGTCGGCCGACCGTTCCTCCAGCAGCCGTTCGGCGTCGGCGTCGCTCATACCCGCGCGAAGCCACGCGGCGGCCAGGAACAGATTGAGAAAGCCGTACATCACCCCGGTGGCGCTGTCGGGCTCGTAGCTCAGCCGGTAGGACGCTCGGAGCGGGTGGTGCAGTCCGGCGGTGGCCTTGCAGGGCACGCCGGCATCGGCGCAGGCGCGGAGGAATCGTACCAGATCACGTGGGGTGGGGAAGGCGTCCGGAGTGACGCCGCCGGTGCGTACCTTGGCCCGCGCCCCGGCCCGGCCGATGGCGGCGATCAGGTCGGCGGGATCACGATTGATCGGGATTTCGATGTAGACGGTGAGATAGGCGGGCACGGCAGCCATGGCGCGCTCCACCGACTCGACCGAGTCGGCCTTCAACTCCACAACGTCAGCGGAAGTCGCCGGCGCGCCTTCGGCGGCGTGGCGGCAGTTGAACTCGCCGAGCCCGTCGAGCTCCTCGCGGCTGCCGGTCGCGAGGAGAACGGCGAGCTGCCAGGCGTCCTGGGACGGGCTCCGCGGAAGCAGGCCGGCGGCAGCGCTCTCCAGCTCGCCCAACCGCGCAACCGGAACCACGAACCGGCCGAGCGCCCATCGGTCGGGAAATTTCAGATAGTCCGCGTAGTTGCGCACCGCCGCGGGCATGTCGAGACCGGCGGGCGGAAACAGCCCGGCATAGTCCACAGCGCCGGCGAGCAGGAGGCGGAATGGGTGATGCATGGCGAAAAGATAGCGGGGCAGCGGGGCAGCGGGGCAGCAACGGCACACCTGCTCGGTCATTGGCGATACTTCATCCCGAGCGCAGCGAGGGACCTCCTTGCCCGGGGTTCGACACCCGCGGAGCAGGTCCCCCGGTCGCTACGCTCTCTCGGGATGAGGTATGTTCTGACCCCGCTGCCCCACTGCCCCGCTATCTTTTCGCCATGCCCATCGCCACCACCAATCCCGCCACCGGTGAAACGCTGGAGACCTTCGAGCCGCTGAGCGCGGCCGATCTGGAGGCGCGGTTGGAATGTGCCGCGGGGGCGTATCGGCGACACCGGCGAACCAGCTTCGCCGAGCGCGCGCGGATGATGCTTCGGGCGGCCGAGATCCTCGAAGCGGAGAAGGACCGGTTCGGCCGCATCATGGTGACCGAGATGGGCAAACCGCTGCAGGCGGCGCGGGACGAGGCGGCGAAGAGCGCCGCCGGCTGCCGCTACTACGCGGAAAACGCCGAGCGATTCCTGGCCGATGAGGCGGTGGAGACGACCGCTCAGCGAAGCCTGGTGAAGTACCAGCCCATCGGCCCGGTGCTCGCGGTGATGCCGTGGAACTTCCCCTTCTGGCAGGTCTTTCGCTTCGCCGCGCCGGCGCTCATGGCCGGCAACGTTGGGCTGTTGAAGCACGCCTCCAACGTCCCCCGCTGCGCCCTTGCGATCGAGGAGATCTTCCGCCGTGCCGGGTTCCCCGAAGGCGTCTTCCAGACCCTGCTGCTCGAAACCGCCCAGGTCCAAGCGGTGATCGAGGATCCCCGGGTCGCCGCGGTCACCCTCACCGGGAGCATCGGTGCCGGCGCGAGCGTGGCGAGCATCGCGGGGAAGGCGATCAAGAAGAGCGTGCTCGAGCTGGGCGGAAGCGATCCGTTCATCGTCATGCCCAGCGCGGATTTCGATCTGGCCGTGCGCACCGCGGTCAAAGCGCGGGTCATCAACAACGGGCAGTCGTGCATCGCCGCCAAGCGATTCATCGTGCACCAGTCCATCGCGGACGAGTTCGAGCGCCGGTTCGTGCAGGGTATGGAGGCTCTGAAGGTGGGCGACCCGATGGACCCCGCCACTGAAGTCGGTCCGCTCGCGACCGAGGGGCAGGTGCGGACCATCGAGGATCAGGTACAGCGCACGGTCGCGGCCGGCGCGCGGCTCCTCACCGGGGGGAACCGGCTGGACCGGCTCGGTTGGTACTACGCTCCGACCGCCCTCACCGGCATCAGCGAGGACTCGCCCGCATACCGCGACGAGGTGTTCGGCCCGGTGGCGATGCTCTTCCGGGTGACCGGGATCGACGAGGCGATCCGGCTGGCCAACGACGTTCCCTTCGGCCTCGGCGCCAGCGCCTGGACCCGGGATGAAGCGGAGCGCCTGCGCTTCGCGGACGAGCTGGAGGCCGGCATGGTCTTCATCAACGCCATGGTGGCGTCCGATCCCCGGCTCCCCTTCGGCGGCGTCAAGGAGTCCGGCTACGGCCGGGAACTGGGGCCCTTCGGCATCCGGGAATTCCTCAATATCAAGACGGTCTGGATCGGCGCCTGAGCCGGGCGCTGGGTCAGGTGATCCAGCGCACGCCGGTTGTCCTGTACTATTTGCTATGATAGCTTCGGTGACGTGGCCGTGACCCGGCCGCGACTTCTCCGTGACTCTCCTCCGAGGCTTTCATGTACATCGATCCGACGGCTGGGAGCCTCGTGCTCCAGATCCTCGCTGCCGCTGCCCTCTCCGGGGTCGTCATGGCCGGCCGCGTGCGCGACGGCGTGAAGTCCTTTTTCCGGTCCATCATCCCTCGCCGCGGCCCCTAAGCCAATAGCCCATCGGCGGTTGAGATCGGCTCCTTGGTCCGCCGGGTCACCGCCTTCCACCCGTTCCTCTTCGCCGCGGTGTACGTTCTATACCTGGCGGCGGAGAATCCGGGTGGTTACGAGGTCGGTGACCTGCTGCCGGTAACAGCCACCGTCCTGGCCGGTGTCGGTCTGGTCTACCTGCTGGCCTCACTGGCTTTTCGCCAGCCAAACGACACCCTGCTGCCGGCGCTGGTGACGCTGCTGGCGGTGGTGTTCTGCTTCGGCCTTCCCCAACTGACTCAGTCGTTCCGGGGCGGCCCGCGGAACCCGGCGAGCGTTGCCATAGCCGTGCTCGGCATCGTGGCGGGCGGGCTCGCGGTTCGCTGGCTGGCCCGCCGGCCCGGGCGGCTTCAAAGCGCTTCAACCCTCCTCACCCTGACGGGCACTCTGCTCGTCGTTCGTTTCGCGGCGGACATCGTCGCCGACCAGGTGCGCTCGCGACGGATAGTGGCTGAAAGCGACCTCGTCCGCGAGCTGGCGCAACCCATTCCGGGCCCGCCGAGCGCCGCGCCCCCGCTCCGGGACGTGTATCTCCTGGTGCTGGACGAGTACGCCAACGCCACCGTGCTGCGCGAGCGGTTCGGCTACGACAACCGCCCCTTCGAGGACAGCCTGCGGGCGCTCGGTTTCCACATCCCGACTACGGTCCGCAGCAACTATTTTCACACCATCCTCTCGCTGCCGTCGCTCCTCAACGCCGCTCACCTTCACCGGGTCGGAGATGAGCTGCCCGAGGGAGTCACCGATCCGGCGCTGGTAAACCGGCTGCTGGAGCGGAGCCGGGTCGCGTCGTACCTCAAGGCGCGGGGGTATCGTTACGTCTTCTTCCCCTCCATGTGGTGGAACTCCACCCGGTGGGCCCCGCTCGCGGACTCGGTGGTCCAGGTGTGGCCCGGGTTCAAGCCCGGGCAGGCCGCGTTCAGGACCGAGTTCCGCCGGGTGGTGCAGGAGGGATCCGCCCTGAGATACCTGACGCGGAGGGGCCCGTGGGACGCCGACCACGTCAGGCGCACCCTCGGCGCGTTCAAGGAGCTTTCGTCGGTGAACGATCCGGTGTTCGCCTTTGCCCACGTGCTGAGCCCCCACTCGCCGTACGTGTTCGACCGGGAGTGCGGCACGCCGTCCAGCTCGGCCGCGGCAGACCGGAAGGAGGGGTATATCGGGCAACTCGAGTGCCTCAACTCGATGGTGCTCGACGTCGCCACCCGTCTGCTTCTTGACTCCGAGGTGCCCCCCGTGATCATCCTCCAGGGCGACCACGGCACCTCCACCCTGAGGTACTCCAGCGCGCCCAGCGCCGAGCTGGTCCCGGCCGACGCCGCGCGGGAGCGGTTCGGGGCGTTCGGAGCGTACTATCTTCCCGACTCGGGCGAGGTGGCCTTCGGCGACACCGTCACCGTGGTCAACGTGCTCGGCAACGTGCTGCGGCACTATTTCGGCGCCGACCTGCCTCGCGAGCCCGACGAACGCTATCTCTCCCTGGAGGGCTCGGCCTACGAATTTCATCGCGACGTCGACACTTCCGCAGTTGCTCCTCCTCGCCGCCTGCGCCGGAGCAGCTGAGCCGGCGCGCCCGAGCCCCGCCCCATCCGATCTGCGCGGCATGCTCGAGACCCTGGCCGCCGACTCGATGGAGGGGCGCGCCACCGCTACGCCCGGCTCCGAGCGGGCCGCGCGCTGGATCGCGGAGCGGATGGAGGAATACGGACTGGAGGAGGGCGGCGGTGGCTCGTATTACCAGCGGGTGTCGCGCGAACCCATGGACGTGAACGTGATCGGGATAGTGCGGGGTGCCGACTCCGCGCTGCGGGACGAGGCGGTGATTGTGGGCGCCCACTACGACCACCTCGGGATCGGCGCCCCGGTGAACGGCGACTCGATCTACAACGGCGCCGACGACGACGGCTCCGGGGTCGTGGCGGTGCTGGCGGC
>JACCSE010000319.1 GCA_013813145.1 Gemmatimonadales bacterium | reverse complement strand
CGTGCTATCCGTAGTGCCAGAAATTGAACTGCGTATAAGATATATTATGTTAAGTAGGCATGGGGAAAAGTGTGGAAGAAGGGGCGGATCTACTTCCGGTGGCGCGCGTAAGCTGTTGTATGGTATTTGGATACACGTTTGCTGATGGGCCGTGGAAAACTATTCGCCCTCCCAAACCCCGCGAAATACCAACCGCCCCTGGCCTCCTAGCCACACGTCCGACGCGATGCCGCCAAGGACCCTCGCGCGGACCACCAGTTCCGGGCCTCCCCTGCTCTGGAACCGGACCGGCACCTGCGTCTCGCCCTGCGCGACCAGGGCGACCGCAGCGGCCACGGTTCCGGTGCCGCAGGCCAACGTCTCGCCCTCGACACCCCGCTCGTAGGTCCGAATGAGCCAGGGATCGCCCGGGACAGCGGGCGGCGCCACGAAGTTCACGTTCGCTCCGGCCGGGCCGAGCCTCGGATCGAACCGGAGAGCGCGGCCGCGGCCCTGGAGATCTATCCGCTCGACTTCGTCTACCCGGACCACCAGGTGGGGCACGCCGGTGGTTCCCAGGGCCAGCCAACGCTCGCCCGGCGCCTTGGCAAGTCCGGGGACCTCCCGAGCGACCTCGAAGTCGGGCAGGTTGATTTCCGCGGCCTCTCCGGCAGTGCCCGCCCGGGCACGCACCACCCCGGCCTCGGTTATCAGGCGGAGCTCGCCCGGAGGAGCCAGCTCGAGGTAGACCGCGAGCTGGGCGCTGCACAGGGCCGCGTTGCCGCACATGGCAGCCCGCGAGCCGTCGGAGTTCCAGTAGATCATCGCGACGCGGCCCGCCCCGTCGGGTGTCAGGATGACCAGTCCGTCGGCCCCGATGCCGGTCCGGCGGTCGCAGATGGCTGCCACCCGGGTGGAAGGCCAGCGGTCCGGCCCCGTCGCCCGGCCGTCGAGTACCACGAAGTCGTTGCCCGAGCCGGTCATCTTGTAGACGACGGTCCCCCTCATACCCGCCCCGTCAACGACTGAAGCCGCAGCCACCAGACCATCCAGATCGCCTCCCGCACGATCCGTTTGTTCATCTTGCTCTGGCCCTCCACCCGGTCGGTGAACACGATCGGAATCTCCACCAGCCGGAATCCCTTTTTCCAGGCCCGAAAGCTCATCTCGATCTGGAAGGAGTATCCGTTGGACCGGATCCGTCCGAAATCGATGGACTCGAGCACTACCCGGCGAAAGCACTTGAAGCCGCCGGTGGAATCGGTGATCGGGAGCCCGGTGATCCACCGCGCGTACTGGTTGGCTCCGATAGAGAGGAGCAGCCGGGAGATGGGCCAGTTGATGACGTTGACGCCGGAGTGATAGCGGGAGCCGATGACCAGATCCGCGTGCTGGATGGCGGTGAGGAACTGCCCGAGGAACTTGGGGTCGTGACTGAAGTCGGCATCCATTTCCAGCACGAAGTCATAGCCCTGATCCAGGGCCCAGCGGAAGCCGGCGATGTAGGCCTTTCCCAAGCCTTCCTTCCCCGGCCGGTGAATCACGTGCACCCGCGGGTCGGCCGCCGCCATCTCGTCGGCGAGCTGGCCGGTGCCGTCGGGCGAGTTGTCGTCCACGACCAGCACCTGCAGCCTCCGATCCTGCTCCAGGATCTGAGGGATGATGAGCGGCAGGTTGGCGCTTTCGTTGTAGGTCGGCACGACGACGAGGGCCCGCTCAGCCATGCGCGGCGCTCCGGCTCCGCCAGGCGGACCAGCCGAAAAGTCCGAGTACGACCAGCAGGGCGAACAGCGTCACCAGGCGACCTCGGGCGTACTCGTCGGAAGCGAATCTCAGGCTCACCTCACGGGCACCGCTCGGAAGTACCACTGTCAACAGCGCGTGGTTGCCGCGGTGCATCGGGGCCTCCCGTCCGTCGATCTCGGCATGCCAGTCCGGGTACCAGTTCTCCCCGACCAGGAGGTAGAGCGGCCGCCGTTCGCTGCCCCCCAACGTGATCCGCATGCGACCCGGGGCCCACTCGGCGAGGGTCGCCCGCACCGCCGTGGAGTCGGGTCCCCGAGCGGAGAGCGGTAGGGGATCTACCGAGGCCGTATCGGCGAAGAGCACGACCGAGTTCACCGGGAAGCGAGGATCGACGATCGTCGGCACCACCTGCTCCTCCGGCAGCTTGGCCGCACCGGGCACGACCCGGACATAGGGCGGTATGGTGTCTCGCTCCAACAGGATCCCCGCCGGCCCGGGCGTCGTAGCCACGGGGCCCAGCACGTGGTGGAAGCCAGGGACCGCTTGAGCCTCCGGGAGCAGCAGGTACCGCACGCCCAGGAGATCGTGCAGGTTTGGGCTGCCCGCATTGCGCCACTGGTTCTTGCCACCCAGCAACTCGTCGTAGAACCGGATCTCGAAGCCGTGGTAGCCGAGCATGGTCATGATGCGGTGGCCCATGAGATACGACCCCTGATACACCCCGAGGTCGAGCACCCGGAACGGATCGGGCTGGCTCTCCAGCCGCGCGGTGATGGGGTCATCGGCAAAGAGTTCGACGGCCGGTTCCCGGTAATCGAAGAAGAGCCGGTCCACGCTCCACAGATCGGCCACGATGACCGCGCCCAGGGTCGCGGCGGCCACTGACCCGCGGAGGGCGCCACTCCACACCGCCCAGAGCGCGGCGCCGCCGGCGACGACGACGGCCAGGAGCCGGAGCGCACCGCCCCGGAGCTCGCCGGCGTTGCCCGCCAGGCGACCGGCCTGCTGTTCCGCCGCGAATGCCAGCCCCAGCCCTTCCAACGCACCGACGGCACCGAGCAGCGCCAGCCCGCCGAGCACGCCGAGGGGGATCAGAAGCGCCCGGCGACTCAGGTCTCGCCGAAGCAGCCGGTCGGCCCCGAACCCGGCGAACACGGCGACCGACAGGGCGACGAGGAAGAACGCCATCCCCGGCGCGCGGACCTTGTCCATCATCGGCATGACAGCGTACCAAAGCCGGTAGAACGGCGTGTGCCCCCCGAAGCTGACCAGCAGGAACAGAACTGCGATGGCGCCGAAAGCGCGGACCGGAGCCCGGCGGGAGCGATCCCCGATGCCGAGGATCGCGAGGACTACCACGACGGCTCCCAGATATTCGGTGTGAAGCTTGAAGAAGTTTCGGCCCCAGTAGTTCTCCAGCACGCCGTTGAACTGGGGCAGCACCGTGGTCAGCAGCTCCTCGGGAGGCAGGGAGAAGCCGGTGGCATATTCCCATCCTCCGCTGGGCCCACCCGCCGCTCGCGGCGAGAAGGGAATGTAGGAGAGGAACGGCAGCACCTGGATCGCGGCCATGGCGATGCCCAGGAGCACCGCCCCGAGCGCGCAGCCGAGCGCCAGGGGCCACCGGATGCCGGGGGGACGCTCTGGGTCGAGGAATACCAGCCAGAGCGTCCACAGGCCGGCCGCCACCAGGAGGTAGTAGGTCATCTGATAGTGCGGACTCAGCATGCAGAGCCCCACGAGGAGCGCGAGCAGCGCGTATCCCGAGGGACGGCGCTCGCGCACCGCCCGCAGCAGGGCCAGAAAGGCGAGCGGTGCCAGCGCCGAGACGAACAGCTTTCCATCGTGTCCCGGCCTCACCAGCGAGGCGAGGATTCCGGTCAGCTCGTACGCCAGGCCCCCGATGACGGCGGCGGTCCAACTCGCGCCCAGCGCCCGGAGGAGCGCGTACATCGCCGCCCCGGCCACCACGAAGTGGATGGCGAAGCCGAGGTTCATGGCGGTATCGACCGGCAAGACCCAGCGGAGCCAGGCGGTGGGATAGAAAATGTCGCCATGCTGCGCCGCGACGTACGGCAGGCCGCCGAACAGATACGGGTTCCACTGCGGGATGTGGCCGGTCTCGCGGAACATCTCGGCCCCGAAGAGGCGGAACCCGTAGCCGGCGACGTACTGGTCGTCGCCGACGAGAAATCCGCCCGTCAGCATCGGCCAGCAGAGCGTCGCCGCCGCCAGCACGAACACCAGCCCGGCGATCAGCGCCGGCCGGCGGGGTTCGAACGGATCGGCGACGGGGTCAGTGAGCGACACGCGGCTTCTCCCGAGGAAACGCCAGGAACGGAGCGGCGGCCCCGACTTCCGTGATCGTGAGCAGGACCCTGGAGGCGAGCGCGAGCGCGGTCGCCGCGCCGATCCCCAGCGATCCCTGCAACATCAGAATGAACAACCCTTCCCTCACGCCCAGGCCTCCCGGAGCGATCAGCGCGAGGAAGCCGGCCAGGTAGGAGGCCGTGAACACGGCGATGGCCGACACCAGCCCCAGCTCCGCGCCAGGCAGGAGTCCGCGGGCGAGGAACCACAGGGCGACGCCGTAGCCGGTCCACGCCAGCAGGTTGACGCCGATCCCGAAGGCGACCGGCCCGGCGGCCGGCACCGCCCGCTCCCCCGCCTCGGGCG
>JACCSE010000305.1 GCA_013813145.1 Gemmatimonadales bacterium | reverse complement strand
GCGCTGGGCCGGGCACTCGGCTGGGGCTGTGGTCCTTCCGCACCGGTTTCCTGCTGCTCCGATGGGGCGCCTACCTCGGCATCTTCGCCGCCGGCCTGGGGCTATTGACGCTCTTATGGCGGCCGGCCGGAGCCCGTCCCTGGCCGGCGCTCGCCGCGGTCCTGCTCGGCGCCATGGCCGCGTTGGTGCCCTATCGCTGGATGCAGGTGGCTCAGCGCGTCCCCCCCATCCACGACATCACGACCGACGTCAAGCGTCCGCCCGAGTTCCAGGCGGTGCTTCCGCTGCGGGCCGACGCGCCGAACCCCGCCGAGTACGGCGGGCCCGAGATCGCGGCGCAGCAGCGCGAGGCCTACCCGGAGATCGCGCCGATCGCGCTCGCCCTGCCGCCCGGCGAGGCCTTCCGACGCGCTCTCGAGGAGGCACGGGAAATGGGATGGGAGATCGTCGCCGCCGATTCCACCGCCGGCCGGATCGAAGCTACCGCGACCACGGCCTGGTTTGGCTTCAAGGACGACGTGGTAGTGCGGATCACGCCGAAGGGCCAGCGCAGCCGGGTGGACCTGCGGTCGGTGTCGAGGGTGGGTCAGAGCGACGTCGGCGCCAACGCGGCGCGGATCCGGGAGTTTCTCGAGCGGCTCCGGTGACACTCGCAGCGCACCCGTTCCCTACCGCCACGCCGCTAGAATCTGACTTCCCCCACATCCGCCGTCTCCCCAGCCGTGACATCGCCCCTCACCGCCGGCGCCACGGCGTCGCGCGCCAGGTCTTCGGCCACGAGCTGATACCGTCCCGGGCGGAGGAACGAGGCCGTGAATTTACCGTCCACCCCCGACCGCGAGGTTGCAAGCAGCGGCCCGAGCACTCCCATGCTGTCGGGCGCGATGTGCACGCTGACGACGCCGTGAGCGATCGGTGCGCCGTCGGGGGAGCGGGCGAGGGTCCCGCGCACCGCGCCCGACCCGGCGCGGGTGATCGCGCGGAGATCCGGGATGATGAAGGTGAAAGCGCCATTCCCGTCGTAGAGGAAGCTGCGCCCCACGTCGAAGTCGATGACGATGTCCTCACCGTTCTCGCCGATCGCCATCGCCTCCTCGACCAGCGCGAACAGATTCGGCCCCGCCGCCGTCCCGATCGTTCCTCCGCCGGCGGCGGTCATCGTCGAGCGAGCCGGATCGAAGGCCAGCCGAACGGCGCGGTACTGGCCCGGCGGGATCTCGGTCTCCCCCAACAGCGCCGTCGAGCCGTTCTGCAGGTCCCAGCAGGTTGAAGGTGCGGTCCGGTGAGGCCACGACCACCCAGCTCAGATCGCCCTCGGTGCTGTCCGCCGCCTCCGAGAGCGCAATCTCCTTCACATGGATGTGCACCCGCACTACGTCGTCGAAGGGGAAGGGAGCGTCGGTGAGAAACACGGCCGTCTTGCCGTCCGGCTGAGGAGCCAGCGGCTGAGGACCGATCTCGGACGAATCGCAGGCCGCCAGGGCCAGCAATCCGAGTGCAAGGGCGAAGCGGCGCATCGTCGTCTCCTATGAACCGGAAGTGATGACCTCGTTACCCCCATTGACTCCTCCCGGCGGACTCCGTCACCGGGAGCGTTGGAGGCGGGTTGCCGTCACACGCGCGCCGAAACCCAGGTCTATGGGGGATGAGCGACAGCGACGCCGCGTTGGTTGCCCGGACCCTCGAGGGCGACCTCAACGCTTACGGCGTCCTGATGGCGCGCTACCGGGACTCGTTCGGTCGCTACGCCTTTCACATGCTCGGCAATCGCGAGGATGCCCAGGAAGCCATGCAGGACAGCTTCGTCCGGGCCTACCGGGCGCTCGAGACCTGCCGGCAGCCCGACCGATTCGGGGCCTGGCTCTTCCGGATTGTGGCCAACCGCTGCCGAACCGTGCGGCACCGGCTGCTGCGCTACCGCCGGTTCGACGCCGAGCTGCCGGACGAGATTCCCGCCGTGGACCCCGCGCCGGCGTCGTTCGAATGGCGGGAGGAGATCGGCCGGGCGCTCGCCCGGCTCCGCCCCCACTACCGCGAGGCGTTCCTTCTGCGTTATGTAGAGGGACTCGATGATGCCGAAATGTCGCTGGTGACGGGGGCGAGGGAGGCAGCGCTGCGGATGCGGGTGAAGCGCGCGGGCGACCAGTTGCGCGAACTCTTGCGAGACGTCCATGCCGGCTGACCACGACGACGAACTCCACGACGAGCTGCTCCGCCGGGTCGTGGCCGAGCTGCGCCGGCCGGTGCGCCTCGATCCGGCGCTGGACGCCCGGGCGCTTCGTGCCCTCCGCGAGGATCAGCGGCGGCGGAGGCCGGTCCGGCGGCGGCTCTGGCTCGCCGGGGCGGCACTCGCGGCGGGAGTGCTGGTGGCGGTCTTGCTCCGCCTGCCCTCGACCGAGGGTACCAGGCCGGCACCCGCCGCCGTCGCAGCCGGCGGACTGGAGACCCGGCACGTCGAGATCCGCCTCTCGGCGCCCGCATCGTCGGTCGCCGTCGTCGGCGACTTCAACGATTGGGATCCCGCGGCCACTCCTCTCCAGCCCACCGCGGAGGGGGGCGTCTGGTCGGTCGACCTTCAGCTCAAGCCGGGCCGTTACCACTATGCGTTCCTGATCGACGGCCGCCGTTGGGAGGGTGACCCCAGTGAACCTCGTGCGACCAAGAGCGACTTCGGGGCGCCGGTCTCGGTGCTCACGGTGAGCTGACCGCCATGCGCCTCCTCCGCCTTGGCCTCGTCGGACTGTTGCTCCCTGGCGTGCTGGCCGCACAGGACCAGCGTCTCGCCGAGCGGCTCGATCCGACCACCGCCACGGCGGTGCAGCTCCTGGTGGACTCCGCGGGCCAGGCCGGTCTCCCGACCGAGCCTCTGGTGCAGAAGGCGCTCGAGGGCAGCACCCTGGGCGCGAGCGGCGACCGGATCCACGCCGCGGTCACCACGTTGGTGGGCCAGCTCGGCCGGGCCCGCGATGCGCTCGGCGGCGGCGCGGATGGAGGCGAAGGTGATGGGTTCGGGGCTGCGCATCGGGGTGGGCGGAACTAAGAATGCTAAACCGCAAGCGGGTGAGGGGCGCGTGGCGAGAGAGGATCGGTAAGGCTTGGCGTGGCAGAGCCCGCCGTCTCAAACTTCGTCGCTGCCCGAGCCTCCGGACCGTCCGGATCCCCCGCCGTCCCCCGGCCCGCCCACGCCTTCGGCGGGCTTGGGCGCGACCACCAGCGTGCGGGCCACCAG
>JACCSE010000293.1 GCA_013813145.1 Gemmatimonadales bacterium | reverse complement strand
CCATCGGCCTCTCCCTCGCCGCCGTCGCCAACGTCAACCGGACCGGCTTCCACGACCTGTGGCAACCGAGCCCCGGCGGCGAGATCGCGGCCGGCGCGCCGTTTTACCTAGGACGAGTCGAGCTTGGAGCCGAGCGGATGAGCTTCGATGGACGCGGCGATACCCCCGACTATCGCGCCTGGTTCGTCTTCGCCGGCTGGGGACTCGACGTGCGCCTGCTGCGGTCGCTGGGCTGGGAGCCGGGCGTGCGCGTCGGCAACTATGCCATGCGCTTCAGCGGAGCTGGAATCCCCGATCACCGGCGGGCCGAGAGCGAGCTCGGCGCCGAGGCAGTGTCACGGATAGTCTGGGGATTCGCGCCGGAGTGGCACCTGCTGCTGACCGGCCGCTACCGCGCGGTCCTCACCGAGCCCGGAATCCGGCACGCCCTCGTGGACGTCGGGGTGCGGCGCACCATTGGCACGCCGCGATGGCTGCGCGACTTTCTCGACTGACCGTCGTCGTCCCGCTCCTCTTCATCCTCGGCCCATGGTCCTGGCCCCGGACTACGGCAGCCCAGACGTCGTCCGCGGAGGAAATCCGCCGGGCGGGAATCTTCCGCCTCGGCGAGCTGCTCCGCCTCGGGGATCGCTGGGACGTCGTGACCGTAGACGAGTACGCCTGGCGCGGTGCCCCCGCGCTCGCGCCGCCGCTCGAGGACGACGCGTGGACCGTGCTCGTGGACGGGCTTCCGGTAGACCCGAGTCTCCTCGGCGTGACCACGCTGGAACGCCTCCCGCTGGATCTCGGCGCCATCGACACGGTGGAGTTTGCCGAGGCGCCGCGGCTCGCCTCGGGCATCCTCGCCGACCGGGGGCTGCTCCGCCTCCGCACCGTGCGCCCCGAACCCGGTCTCTCAGCCCGGGGGCGTTACGTGACCGGCTCGGAAACCGGAGACCCGGGGCCGTTCGAGTTCGTTCCTCCCGGCCGCCGGAACCGCGACCGGTACGGCCACGATGCGTCGCTCGCCGCGGCTTACGGGGGCGGGAGCTGGTACGTCACCGGCGGGCTCGGCTTGGGCGTGCACATCGCGACCGACCCGGCGATCGCCGATCGCCAGCAGGCTTCGGGGCGTGTCAGAATCGAGCGAACGGCCCCGTCGCTGAGGCTGGGACTGAATGCGTGGGGCGGCACCCATACGCTGCTCCTGGGCCGCAGCAGGGTGGACGACAGCTTCCGGCTCGAGGCATTCGGCGCGGAGCTGCCCGCGCATTCGACCTTCGACTACGCGGGCGTCACCGGGAGCAGGCCGCTCGGTTCCTCGGAGCTTCGCTACCGGCTCACCGGTGAGGAGGCGGAGATCAGGTCGTCAGCGGGCACCGTGGAACCGGCCCTCGACTTCGAGCGGACCTCGCTGAAGGCGGAGATCGAGATGTCCTTCGGCGGGGCCGGCCGCGACCTCATCGGGCTCGGACTGTGGCACCGCAACGTTCGCACGCCTTACCCGCTGGCCGACGATCCCGCCCTCGGGTTCCGGAGCTTCGGCAGCATCGGCTGGCGGGTGGCCGCATCGATCTCGCAACAGCTCTCCTTCGCGGTCGACGTGGGAGCCGGAGCGGTCGGGGCCGGCGCCATTCTGGAGCAGGATTGGCGGGTTGGCCCTCGCGATGCCGTTTCGCTGGTGTTGTCCGCCAACCGCCCGCTCCGAGAGGACGACGAGGGGCTTTACGCCCTTTCCGCGCGGGGATATGGCTGGCTTCAGGATGCTGGCGTTCCGGTATCGTTCGAGGGTGCCGACGAGGCGCCCCGCGCCGCCGTCGTGAACGCGGCATGGGACCGGGTACTGCGCGGCGGGCTGGTCTTCCGGCTCAGCGGATTCTACCAGGCCTTTACGGCCGACTATCTGGCGCGCCGCGAGCTGAGCTTCGACCCGGGGCGAGTCGCGTGGCGTGGACCGGTGCGCCTGGTGTCGGGCCGGCGCGGCGAGGGCGGCGGTCTACAGGTCGGGGGCGGCGGCCGGCTCAGCCGGGTGCTCACCGCCCGGGTCTCCTACCGGGTGCGCTGGGTGATCTCCGGAGCCGAGCCGATCGAAGATGCCTGGAACCGCGTGCCCCAGCACTCGGGTCGCCTGCACCTGGCGTACGCGCCGGTGCCGGGACTCGAAGTGGGGGGCGGAGTGGCCTATCGCGGAGCAACCCGCTGGGCCGACTACGTCGACACCAGCCTGGACCCCACGACTCCCCGCGCGATCAGCCTCGACCTCTCGGTGCAGAAGGAACTCTGGCATCGGCGGCTCCGCGCGGGCCTGGCGCTCCGAAACCTCTTCAACTCGCCGCTGCGCTTTCACCCGGAGGGCGCCACCGCCGGCCGGGCGGCCACGCTCACCGTCGAGACGATGCTTCCCGGCCGTCGAGCCGGTCGCTCGCGGTCGCGATCATCCGTTGAAGCTCGGGGCGGGGAAGCCACCGGCCGCCGAGCCACACCGCCTCGATCCGCGCCGTGCTGCGAATGTCCTGAAGCGGGTTGCCCGCGATGAGCACGAGGTCCGCCCGCTTGCCCTCCTCGATCGTTCCCCATTCCTTCGACGCCCCGAGAAATTCGGCGGGATTGCGGGTTGCCGTCACGAGCGCCTGGTAGGGCGTGAGTCCCGCCTCGACGAAGTGCTCCAGCTCGCGGTGCAGGGTCCAGCCGTAGGCCATGAGCCGAGCGAGGTGATGCGGCCGTCGCGGACTATGACGGTGACGCCAGTCAGGACGGTGTCCGAGGTCATCGGGACCACGGCGACGTCGGTAATCGCAAACGTCCCGCCGGCAAGCGCGCCGCGGGAGGACTGGGCGTCCGCGCTTGGGAGCGCGCCGACGGCGACAAGCGAGCAGGCGATGAACGATCGGGCGATGGGCATGGGATTGGAATCCGGGGGCTCGTGTCGAAGCTCTACGGCGCCGCGAGGCGGGGGTTTCAGGGTTCCGGTGTCGTTCCGCCTTGGCTCCTTCGATCGCTTGCGCTGCCTCAGGATGGCATCTACGGTACTTGCAACGCGCTGCTTCCGGCGGTCCCTGTGTGAGCCGAGGTCACGAGGCTGGCCATGAACCTGCTCCCCCTCATCTCACTCACCGCGGCCCTCCAGTCCCCCGCGCCGCTGGATTCGGTGGACCGCTACGTCGCGGGGGAGCTGGAGCGACAGCGGATCCCGGCGCTTTCGATCGCCATACTTCGCGGCGACAGCGTGCTGCTCGCGCGGGGGTACGGCTACGCCAACGTCGAGCATCGGGTGCCCGCCACGGACAGCACGATCTACCAGTCGGGCTCGGTCGGAAAGCAGTTCGCCGCGGCCGCCGTGGTGATGCTCTCCGAAGAAGGCCGTCTGGCGCTCGACGATCCGCTCGTGCGCTTCCTGCCCGAGGGAAGGGCCGTCTGGCGAGGAATCACCATCCGCCATCTCCTCACCCACACCTCCGGCATTCCCGACTACGCCGACAGCACGCTCGACTACCGCCGCGGCTACAGCGAGGACGAGCTGGTCCGGCTGGCGGCGGACCTCCCGCTGGCGTTCCGGCCCGGCGAGCGCTGGAGCTACAGCAACACCGGATACCTGCTGCTCGGCGTGGTTATCCGCCGGGTCACGGGGAGTTTCTACGGTGAGTTCCTGGAGAAGCGCATCTTCGGCCCGGTAGGGATGCGAACGGCGCGGGTGATCTCCGAGTCGGAGATCGTGCCCAACCGCGCCGCGGGCTACCGGCTGGTGAACGGTGAGCTGCTGAATCAGGAATGGGTCGCACCGGAGCTCAACACGACGGCGGACGGGTCGCTGTACCTCTCGGTCCGCGATCTCGCGAGCTGGGCGGTGGCGCTGAATCACGGACGGACGCCGAGCCGGTCAGCGCTCGAGGCGAGCTGGAGGTCGGTGCGACTGAACAGCGGCGGATCCTATCCCTATGGACTCGGGTGGAGGGTGGCGGAGCAGCGCGGCTTCCCGCAGATCGGGCACACCGGCTCCTGGCAGGGATTCAAGACGAGCATCCAGCGGTATCCCGAATTCGATCTCACGGTGATCGTGCTGGCGAACCTCGCCCAGGCGCTGCCGGAAGCGATATCGTACGGGATCGCGGGGATCGTCGAGCCGCGGCTGGCCGCACCGCACCTGCTGTCCGGTGCGCTGAAGGGCCCGGGCCCGCCGGAAGCGATTCCCGATCTGCTTCGCGGGTTCCAGGCCGGTGACACCTCAGCCAGGATCACCCCCGGGCTCAAGGGGTTCGCCTCCGGCGCAATGCGGGACGAGGTCGGCCGGGAGCTGGTGGGACGAACCGGGTGGCGGTTTCTGGGGTGCGACGCGGTCGGCGGCCGGAAGCTTTCGCGGCTCGGCTCGCGCATCGAGCAGATCTGCTATGCGAGGGGAGCGGGGGAGGGGGGAGACGTGTTAGCGACGGTGCTGTACGCCGAGGGGTGGCGGGCGGCGGACATCGAGTGGTATGAGTTTTAGCGGGCGGGAGGCGGTACCGACACGCCGCCGTTGTCATCCCGAGCGGAGCGAGGGATCTTCTTCGCGGATATCGAACCCCCATTCGAGAAGATCCCTCACTGCGCTCGGGATGACAGGTTGGCTATCCGTCTACCTAGCCCACCGCCCCCTCCCTCAAGCTCCGATATGTCAGCGACATGTTGCTCTCCAAGATCGCCAGCGCGCGAGCGCGGTCGTCCTGCTCGATGGCCTGGATCAGCTCCTCGTGCTCCCGGATCGAGCGCTGGGTGCGCTCGCGGTGGGAGTAGTACCACAGCTCCAGCCGGCCGAGCTGGGAGCGAAGATCGTCGAGCAGCGACGAGAGACGCCGGTTCCCGCTCCGTTCCGAGATCAGCCCGTGGAAGAGATTGTTCAGCTCCACGATCGCCCGCACGTCACCCTGGTCCATCGACTCGGCCAGCCGGCGGTTGATCTCCTTCAGCTCGGCCAGGTCGTCCCCGCTGAAGCGCTCCAGTGCCGCCTTGCCGGCCAGAAGCTCCAGTGAAGCCACGATCGGGTACAACTCCAGCAGTTGACCGGCCGACTCCTCCGGCACCCTGAAGCCGCGGTGGGGGAGGCGCTCGAGAAAGCCTTCGCTCGCCAGCCGGCCGAGGGCGTCGCGGATCGGCGTCCGGCTCACCCCCATGGACTCGAGATCCTTCTCCCGCAGGAAGCTCCCGGGAGCCAGGGCGCCATCGATGATTCGCGCTCGAACCGCGCGATAGACCTGCTCGGCGAGGGTGCGGGCGATGGGAGCGGGCCAGGCGGTGGTGTTCATACTCAGGGGGCAAAGGTCAGGATTGACGAACATCAGTCAGATTGTATACTTGATACAATTCCTGAGCCCAGATGGCAAGCCGGCTCCTATTTCCGTCCATTCTTCCTGTTGACGCCATGGCCACTACCGCCGCGCCTCCCGCCGCCAGACGCCCCGACGCCCGGAACTACCTGGGAGGAAGCTTCACCAACGACGGGTCGCGGCACCTCGACGTGCTCGACCCGAGCGACGGCAGCGTCATCTCCCGCGTCCCGCTCTCCTCTGCGGGCGCGGTGGACGCCGCGGTTCGGGCCGGGGCGGCGGCGTTTCCGGCCTGGTCGGCCACGACCATCAAGGAGCGGGTGCAGGTGCTCTACCGCTACCGGTCGCTGCTCCAGGAGCACATCGCCGAGCTGTCCGCGCTGATTACCCAGGAGCACGGCAAGGTCCGGAACGAGGCCGAGGCCGAGGTGCTGAAGGCGATCGAGCTGACCGAGTTCGCCTGCTCGCTGCCGCAGATCGTGACCGGCGAGGTGATGGAGGTGAGCCGCGGGGTGGAGTGCCGCACCGATCGCCACCCGCTCGGCGTCGTCGCCTCGATCGTCCCGTTCAACTTCCCCCTCATGGTTCCCCACTGGACCATCCCCAACGCGATCGCGCTGGGCAACTGCATGGTACTCAAGCCCTCGGAGCTGGTGCCGCTGAGCGCCGTGCGCGTGGCCGAGCTGCTGGCGGAGGCTGGACTGCCGGCCGGCGTGTTCAACGTGGTCCACGGCACCCAGGAAGTGGTGGAGGCGATCTGCGATCACCCCGGCATCGCCGCCGTGAGCTTCGTCGGTTCCACTCGGGTCGCCAAGATCGTCTACCGCCGCGGCACCGCGAACCTCAAGCGGGTGCTCGCGCTGGGCGGAGCCAAGAACCATCTGATCGTGCTGCCCGACGCCGACCCCGAGATGACCTCCACGAACGTCGTCGCGTCCATGTCCGGCTGCACCGGGCAGCGCTGCATGGCGGCGTCGGTCATGGTCGCCGTCGGAGTCACCGACCACATCGTGCGGAAGATGGTGGAGCACGCCCGCACCATCGTCCCGGGCCGGAACCTCGGGCCGGTCATTTCGCGCGAGGCCAGGGAGCGGATCGAGCGCTACATCACCGATGCCGAGCGCGCCGGGGCGACGGTGCTGCTCGACGGGCGGAACCCGGTGGTGCCGGGCCGCGAAGGAGGCTTCTACGTCGGCCCCACCATCCTCGACCACGTCCGGCCCGACATGGCGATCGCGCAGGAAGAGGTCTTCGGCCCGGTGCTGGCCATCGTGCGCGCGGGGGACGTGGACCAGGCGCTGGCGGTGGAAAACGCGTCGCCCTACGGGAACGCGGCGTCGGTGTTCACCGAGAGCGGCGGCGCCGCGCGGTACGTGACCGAGCGGGCGAGCGCGGGGATGGTGGGGGTCAACGTAGGCGTGCCGGTTCCCCGGGAGCCGTTCTCGTTCGGCGGGTGGAACGATTCGAAGTTCGGAGTCGGCGACATCACCGGGCACGGCTCGATCGAGCTCTGGACCCAGACCAAGAAGACGACGACGAAGTGGAACCGCGAGGCGGGAACGAACTGGATGGCGTGACGGAGTCTAGGGTCACAGGTCTCACGTCGCAGGTCTCGACTGAGACTTGTGACCTGCGACCTGCGACTTGAGACCTGCGACTTTCGACCTAGACCTCTAACCCACAGGCCCATGCCCCAGCTGATGACCCCGCCGCTCCAGATGCCGGCCTTCGACCACACTCCGCGGCCTTACCGCGGCCCCTCCCGCGACCAGGTGCTCGCCGCCCGGCGGGCGCACGTGAATCCGGGAGTTTTCACGCTCTACCGCGATCCGCTGATGATCGTCGAGGGCAGGATGCAGTACCTCTTCGATGAAACCGGGCGCCGTTACCTCGACTTGTTCGCCGGCATCGTGACCGTCTCATGCGGCCACTCGCATCCCCGGATCGTGGCCCGCATCAAGGAGCAGGTCGAGACCCTCCAGCACACGACCACGATCTATCTGCACCCCAACCTCCCGCGGCTGGCCGAGAAGCTTGCGTCCAAGCTGCCGCCGGGGCTCGACGTCACCTACTTCGTCAACAGCGGCAGCGAGGCCAACGAGCTGGCCGTCACCATGGCCCGGCTCTACACCGGGCACACCGACGTGATCGCGCTGCGGAACGGCTACCACGGCG
Organism: Gemmatimonadales bacterium; assembly: GCA_013813145.1. Lineage (GTDB taxonomy): Bacteria > Gemmatimonadota > Gemmatimonadetes > Gemmatimonadales > GWC2-71-9 > CAVVWJ01. The sequence goes on along the minus strand of JACCSE010000293.1, from coordinate 1,014 downwards.
GCTCGCCCGCGGCGATGGGGCTCACCTCACACCACACCTGGAAGTACCCCGTGCTCCAGGGCACCCACGTGCACCACGCCCTCTCACCCGATCCTTACCGAAGCCCGCTCGACGGCTCTCCGGAGGAGATCGCCCGGCGAAGCGCGGAGGATATTCGGGAGCTGATCCGCTACTCCACCCCCGGCCGGATCGCCGCCTTCATCGCCGAGCCGATCCAGGGCGTCGGCGGGGTGACCCACGGCGCGCCGAACTACTTCCGCGAAGCCTACCGGATCGCCCGCGAACACGGCGGGCTCTGCGTCGCCGACGAGGTGCAGACCGGCTTCGGCCGCACCGGCACCCACTACTGGGGCTTCCAGAATTTCGGCGTGGTGCCGGACATCGTCACGATGGCGAAGGGGTTCGGCAACGGGGTTCCGCTCGCGGCGGTCACCACCCGCCGGGAAATCGCGGAAAAGCTCGCCGAGCGGCTGCACTTCAACACCTTCGGCGGCAACCCGGTCTCGATGGCGGCGGGCCTCGCGGTGATGGAGGTGATCGAGGAGGACGGACTCCAGGAGAACGCGCGGGTGGTCGGCGGGCGGCTGCTGGACGGGCTCCGCCTGCTTCAGGGCCGGCACCCGCTGGTCGGCGACGTGCGGGGCATGGGTCTCATGCTCGGCGTCGAGCTGGTGACCGATCGCGCCGCCCGCACTCCCGCCTCGGCCGCGGCGATCGAGGTGCTGGAGGCGGCGAGAGAGATGGGCGTGCTGCTCGGCAAGGGCGGGCTCGCCGGCAACGTGCTCCGCATCAAGCCGCCGATGTGCCTCACCGCCGACGACGTGGATTTCGCGCTGGACGTGCTGGACCGGGCGCTCGCCCGCGCGGCAGTGGCCTAGTGCTGGCTTTCTTCCTCCTGGCTGCCCTTGCGGCGGCGCCGCTCCAGGGGCAGGACAAGCCCCGTGCCCGCGACCTCGGCGTCCCCTTCGACGGTACTCCCGGTCCCCATAACGCCATCACCGATGTCAGGGGGGT
>JACCSE010000281.1 GCA_013813145.1 Gemmatimonadales bacterium | reverse complement strand
CAAGAGCAGGCCGCGAACATTGACGCCAAAGACGGCGTCATAGTTGGCTGCCGTCTGATGTTCGATCAGATCATTGATGCCGCTGTGGCCGGCGTTGTTGATAGCGAAATGCAGCGCTCCATGACGCGAGATGGTTTCCCCGACCATGGCCTCGACTTCGCTTTCCTGGGTCACGTCCGTACGTATGAAGACGGCCTCACCGCCGATGTCTCGCGTCTGCCGGTCACTCTCGATCATGTCGACCGTCTCCTGGCCTTCCTCGCTCCGCCCGGCCAGGATGACCTTGGCACCGCAACGCGCCAATCCAAACGCGGAATGCCGCCCCACGCCTTGGCTGGCCCCGGTGACGAGGGCCACTTTGCCCCGATAGTCGTACTGCGGCGCGTCGTAGCGATCGGCCGGCCCACCTTGGGCCACCTCTCGCAAGAGTTCCGCATCACTCATGGATCCACCCACCGCGTTGGCCATCACGAAGTCTCCTGAACGCTTCGAACTTGAATAGTGCGCGCGTATCGTGTCATTTCACTGGGGACCATAGCGCCGGCCGGACCGCCTGCGCTACGCTCCTCGAGGTGCCTGGCAGGGGCGGATGCGCCCACCGCCGAGCCGGAGATGTCATTCCACGGAGTCAAGGGAGACGAGCACGATGAAACTGGCGATGGTGGGTCTCGGCAGGATGGGCGGCAACATGGTCCGCCGGCTCCTTCGTGAGAAGCACCAGATCGTGGCGTGGGACCGAAGCGCCGATGCCGTGGTAGAGCTGGCCGGTGAGGGCGCGGAGGGAGCGAAAGACCTCGCCGACCTGGTGAGCCGCCTGGAGACTCCGCGTATCGTCTGGCTCATGGTGCCGGCCGGCGCGCCGGTGGATCAAACCATCGAGCAGCTCCTGCCGGGGCTGAGTAAGGGGGACATCGTCATCGACGGCGGGAACTCCAACTTCCGCGACACCATCCGGCGTGGCTCGGCGCTCAAGACCAGGGGAATCGAGCTCATCGACTCGGGCACCAGCGGCGGCATCTGGGGGCTCGAGAACGGCTATTGCCTGATGGTCGGCGGCAGCAAGGCGGCCGTCGGTCGCGCCGAGCCGATCTTCCGGACGCTGGCGCCGAAGGACGGCTTCGCGCACGTGGGCCCCACCGGGGCCGGCCACTACGTCAAGATGGTGCACAACGGCATCGAGTACGGGATGCTTCAGGCGTACGCCGAAGGCTACGAGATCCTCCACCACTCGAAGGACTTCGAGCTGGATCTGCACCAGATCGCGGCGGTGTGGAATCACGGCAGCGTGGTGCGCTCCTGGCTCAACGAGCTGGCCGAGCGCGCCTTTGCCGATAGCGCCGACCTGGCGGACATCCGCGGGTACGTCGACGATTCCGGCGAGGGGCGGTGGACGGTGCAAGAGGCCATCGATCAGAGCGTACCGGCTCCGGTCATCACCCTGTCGCTCCTGATGCGCTTCGCCTCACGGCAGGACGAGTCGTTCTCCGCCAAGGTCATCGCGGCCCTCCGGAACCAGTTCGGCGGCCATGCGGTGAAGCAGGCATGACGGTTTCGGTCGAGGTGCCCGCGACGGTCCCGGACGACGCTTCCGCGCTGGCGCAGCCGCTCAAGCGGGGCGATGCCTGTACCGTAGTGATCTTCGGCGCCGCCGGCGACCTCGCCAAGCGGAAGCTCTTCCCCGCGCTGTTTCATCTGCAATGTGACGGGCTGCTGCATGGGGACTTCGCGCTGGTCGGGGTGGCGAGGGAGCCGATGACGGACGACGCTTTCCGCCAGCTTGTCTATGAATCCGCCCGCGACGCCGACGACCCGAGCCCCGCCGGCGAGATCGACGACGAGGCGTGGGCGCGGTTCGCCCCGCGGCTCAGCTACGTCCAGGGCGACCTCACGGCGAGCGACACCTACGCGGCGATCGGCCGGCGACTGGGAGACATCGAGGCCGCCCGGGAGCACAGTGACGGGCGGCTGTTCTACCTGGCCATCCCGCCCAGCCTGTACGCCGGCACCATCACCCACCTGGAGCAGAGCGACGTCGCCGAACGGGTCAACCGGCGGTCGGCCCGGCCGTGGGTGCGGGTGGTGGTGGAGAAGCCGTTCGGGCGCGATCTCGGGAGCGCCAAGGCGCTCAACCGTGCCGTGCGGAAGGCGTTCGCGGAACATCAGGTCTACCGGATCGACCACTATCTCGGCAAGGAGACGGTGCAGAACCTGATGGTGTTCCGCTTCGCCAATTCCATTTTCGAGCCGGTGTGGAACCGGCATCACATCCATCACGTGCAGATCACCGCCGCGGAGACGGTCGGGGTCGAGCACCGGGCCGGCTACTACGAGGACGCCGGCGTGGTGCGCGACATGTTCCAGAACCATCTCCTCCAGCTCATGTGCCTGACGGCGATGGAACCGCCGGTGGCGTTTCAGGCCGACGCGGTGCGGGACGAGAAAACCAAAGTCCTCCGCGCCATCCGCCGCTTCTCCGCCGCGGAGATGCACGACTACTCGGTGCGCGGCCAGTACGGGCCGGGGGTCATCAAAGGCACGGCGGTGCCGGGCTACCGGCAGGAGCCCGACGTCGCCCCCGACTCGGACACGCCGACCTGGGCGGCGCTCCGGTTCCTGGTAGACAACTGGCGCTGGGAGGGGGTGCCGTTCTTCCTGCGCTCGGGGAAGCGCATGGAGCGGCGGGTGACCGAGATCGCGGTACAGTTCCGCGAGCCGCCTCACCTCATGTTTCAGGACCACGATAAGACCATGACGCCCAACGTCATCGCGATTCGGGTGCAGCCGGACGAGGGGATCTCGCTCTCGTTCGACATCAAGGTGCCCGGGGTCGGCGTCCGGATGACGGCGGCCAAGATGGACTTCAGCTACGGGGAGGCGTTCGGCGCGGCCGCCCACTCGGCGTACGAGACGCTGCTGCTCGACTGCATGGTGGGTGACGCCACGCTTTTCACCCGGGGCGACGCGGTGGAGGCCGCGTGGGAGGTAGTGGATCCGGTGATCGAGGCCTGGGACGACAAGGACCCGGAGCACTTCCCCAACTACGCGGCGGGAAGCTGGGGACCGGCGATCGCGGACGAGTTCATCGCGCGGGACGGTGCGCGGTGGCGGCAGCCCTAGGTCAGGTCAGGCTCGGTCGTGCTGCCCGCTCGATCAGCGCATTGGAGGGCTCCCCAGTGGGATCGACCACCTTCCGGGACGCCTCGATGCCCGTCACCGGCAGTCGCTGTTTGTCGATCAGGCCCACCTGAGCCAGCACCGAGGCCTGATCCCAGTAGATCCGCTCGTTGCTGATCCTCCCGGCCTGGAGCTCCACCACCACGACCAGTGCCACCTCTACATGTTTCCCGGTGGGGGCCACGCCCGGAAGCATCCACGGCATGTCGATGGTATGGGTAAATTTGTACATCAGCTCGTCGACGATGCGGTCGGTCCCGACGGTCATGGTCGCCATGGTCGCGTCGACGCTCTTGGTCGCGAACTCGGCGGCGGTGTGGCGTTCCCACATCTCGATCATGGCGCGCTGCTGGGCAGTGAAGTCGGGCTGGTGCATGATGTCGCGATCCTTCTTCGAGGATTTGCCTCTCCCATGAACCCCTTTATGCAAGCCGCCCTCGACGAAGCCCGCCAGGGCTTGGAAGAAGGCGGCATTCCGATCGGCTCGGTGCTCGTGCTCGGTGATCGCATTCTCGGCCGCGGGCACAATCGCCGGCAGCAGGCGGGAAGCGTCGTCCTTCACGCGGAGATGGACGCCCTGGAGCGGGCCGGCCGGCACCCCGCCGCGGTATATCGGAAGTGCACACTCTACACGACCCTCTCACCCTGCGCCATGTGCAGCGGTGCCGTGCTGCTCTACCGGATCCCCCGAGTGGTGGTCGGGGAGAACCGGACGTTTCGGGGAGAGGAAGATCTGCTGCGGAGTCGGGGCGTCGAGGTCGAGGTGCTGCAGGATCCCGGGTGCGAGCGGATCCTGGGGAACTTCATCCGGGAGCACCCGGCGCTATGGGATGAAGACATCGGGCGTTGACCGGTTCATACCTTGTACTGAGGTGGCGAGATGATAGGCAAACTGGCTTCCGGCGGCTGCACCGCGGCTCTGGTGGCGACAGCCCTCGCCGGATCCCGGCTGGCTGCCCAGGCGCCCGTCCCGGTCCATCAGGAGCCCCGCCACCGCCTCGTGGGCGAAGTCGGCCCCATCCGCGTGCTCGACGTCCGAATCCCTCCCGGCGATACGACGCTGTTCCACGTCCACGACGCGGCCATCATGTACGTCCCCATCGCGGCCTCCCCGACCGATGCCCAATCGCTCGGCGGCCAGTGGGGCGGCGTCCAGCCCCAGGACGCCCCCCGCTTTCGGCCGGGCGTTGTCGATTCGGACACACTCTATGCCGTACAGCCGGTGACCCACCGGGTGACGAACGTCGGAGGACGCCTCTTCCGCCTGATCGCGGTCACCAGGACGGGACCCGGTGCCCCAGCGGGCAGGGCGGAGGGGGGTGCCGAGCTCCCGGGAGAGCTCGAAGGCAGCTCGTCCTGGTTCCGCCAATCGCGGCTCATCCTCCCGGGTGGCGCGCGGACCGCGTGGTACACTTCCTCCCTGCCCCTGGTGTTGGTTCAGCCCGGCGCCGGTCGTGCCAGCGTTGAACGAGCGGCGGCGGGCGCGCGCAATCTGCTGGACGGCCCGGGGAGCTGGTCGTACCTCCCGGCGGGCCAGCGCTACCGACTGCGAAATGCAGGTGCCACGGCGACCGCTCTGATACTCATTCAAGTGCGATAGAGTCGTGAGTGGAGCGCGGCAGCGCTTACCGTACGGCGAACTGCGTCATCATGCCGTGCAGAAAGTGCCGTTTCCCATCCCGCGTGTCCGGGACGAAGCAGATGAACCCGTACTCGCCCGGCGCGAGGTCCACGACGAAAACGCCGCGTGCCCCTTGGTCGAGGAACTCGACCCCTCCGACGGGCACAGCCGGCGCCGGCCCGTGCCTTCCCGAGAGACCCCATCGGGCGAAGTCGGCCGGAGTCTTCCCGGGAGCCAGCTTGAGCATCACCAGCTCGTGAGGCTGCGGTCCCGCATTCTCCACCCGAATCGTGTGGTACCCCGCCGTGAGCGGCCGGCTGGCGACGAATCCGTAGTCGTTCAGCGTTACCGTGTCGCTGGCAGTGGGAAATGAATCCGAGACGGCGCCCCGCCCCGCGACGACCTCGAACTCCCGGATCATGCCCTTCATGACATGGGTGACCCCGTCGGGCGATCGAATGCGGCAGATCATCGCGTAGCGGCCCGGCGCGAGCCGGGTCGTCGAGCGCTGTTCCTGGCCTGGAGCCGTCCCGACCGGCCCGCCCAGATACCTCACCCACGCCGGCATCGAGGCGGTATCGGTGAATGCCCTCACGAAATCACCGGCGGTTTTTCCGCCCTCGAGCCGGATGACCTGGGCGTGATGCGCTTCCTTGCCCTGGTTGACCAGGCGGAAGCTGACGATGCCGGCTGGCACCCGCGCCGGCACGCCGAACGCATAGTCGTTCGCCTCCACGGTGACGACGGCCGGCTCCGCGGAACCCGGCGCCCGCTCGCCTGTTGGCTGGCAGCTCACCAGGACACTGGCGAGCAGGATGCGATGTGCCAAAGGCGCGCCGGAGGCGGTCATCGCCGGCGGACCTCGCCGACGATTCGATCCCAGCGTGGGTCGGTGTGCAGGGACGCGATCCATGGTGCATTGACTCCGGCGTAGAAGTAAGGACTCCGTTCTTCCACCGCGCGCCGGAGTCGTGCGAAGGCGGAGTCGGGCGCGCCGAGCTTGGCGTAGAGGTACGCGTGCTCGATCAGCGAGATCGTCTCGGCAGGGGGGGCGAGCGTCCCAGCGAGTCGAGCACTGCGAGCCCCCGCGCGCGATTGGCAGGCACCCGCACGCCGGTCCACAGGTCGCGGCAGGTGCCGGCGCGTCCGCTGAACCGCGTACACGCGTCGACCGCGTCCTCGATCCGCCCCTGCTGCGCCGCGGCGAGCTGCCGCGGAAACTGCCAGAAGCCGTTGGAGGGATCGAGCTCGATGGCGCGGTCGACCGCGCGGCGCGCGCTGTCCGGCTGCCCGCTCGCGATGAACCAGACCCCCATCTCGACGTGGTTGACGGGGACCAGCGGGTCGAGCTCCGACGCGCGCCGGAAGGGCGCCTCGGCCTCGGCCACGCGGCCGAGGGACATCAGGATGTCGCCTCGCTCCTTGTGCGCCGGGGCATTGCTCGGGTCCAGCGCGACGGCTCGGTCCGCCGCTTGAAGCGCTTCCCTGAACTCGAACTGGTAGTCCAGCGCCGTGGCGAGCGCCGTCTGGGCGTCGGCGAGCTGGCTGTCGAGCGCCACCGCCCGGCGGGCGGCGCGCTCGGCCTCGGCGCGCAGCGCCGGGAGCGAGACGGTGGTGTCGCCGTACACGGGAAGAAAGCCGTACGCCTCCGAGTACCCGGCCCAAGCCCGCGCGTACGACGAGTCGCGCGCGATGGCCCGGCGGAACTCGGTCACGACGCGGCGCAGGTTGCCCAGTCCCCGCTGATTCAGGAGCTGCCGGCCGAGGAGCTGGGCATTCCGCGCTTCCGGATCGCGGCTGTCCGGGCGCCGGAGCGCCGCGCGCTCCGCGCTCCCGAGTGTGATCGAGAGAGCCGACGCGACCCGCTCGGCAACCTCAGCCTGGACCGAGAACACGTCGGTGAGCCGGCGCTGGTACGGCTCGCCCCAGAGCTGCTCGCCGGTCGAGACTTGGATCAGGGCGGGGACGATCCGCACCATCGTCTCGCCGTCGGCGGCCGCGGTGCCGCCGGTGCGCGCCCAGCGCACCGTACCGCTCAGCGCGTACGTCGCCCCCAGCTCGCGCGCGATTTCCTGCGGCGCCTTGCCCGACCCACGGAACCGGAGCACGCTGGCCCGGGCGAGCACCTGCATACCCTCGATCCGGGCAAGCTGGCTGGCGATCTCCTCGGTGACACCGTCGGCGAAATAGGCGTCGGCAGCGGCGCCGAGGTTATCGAAAGGGACGACGACCACAGTACGCACCGCGGTCGGTCTGGGGAACCGGCTGGTCCACGCATACGCCGCCCCCGCGAGCGCGATGATTGCAAGGCTGACCGCCACCACCCGCATGCGGATGGTGGCGCCGCCGGACGATCTCCGGAGCGGCGCCGGGCGCTCGTCCGAGGGCGTCACCGTACCCGACAGACCCGCCACCAGCACCTCGGCACCCGGCGGCCGCCGCGCCGGGTCTTTCTCCAGACACTGCATAACCAGATCGGCCACGGCGCGCGGTAGGCCCGCCTTCATCGTCCGGAGCGGCGCGGGCGTCTCGGCGAGGTGCGCGGCGATCAACTGCTGCGCTGTGGTCCGGCCGCTGAAGGGATGCGCGCCCGCCAGTAATTCGTAGGCGACGATGCCCCACGCGTAAAGATCGGCCCGGTGGTCCACGGCCGAGCCCAGGACCTGCTCGGGCGCCATGTAACCGGGCGTGCCGATCGACCCACCCACCTGGGTGAGCGTGATCCCGCCCTCCGCCGGGCCACCCTCGCCCTGGGTCCGTGAGGCGCTCAGCGCCTTCGCGATGCCGAAGTCGGTGACCACCGCGGCGCCGCCCGACAGCAGGATGTTCTCCGGCTTGATGTCGCGATGCACCACACCTTCGCCGTGGGCGTACGAAAGGGCGCGCGCCACGTCGCGCAGGATGCTCGCCGCCTCGGCCACCGGCAGCGCGCCCCCGGTCGCGAGGTGCGCGCGGAGCGACTCGCCGCGCACAAATGGCATGGTGTAGTACGGCAGGCCGCCCGCGTCGCCGGCCGCGAGCACGGGGACAATGTTGGCTTGCTGGAGGCGGGCCGCCAGCCTGACCTCGCGGGCGAACCGCTCGGCGCTCACGCCTTGGGCCAACTCCGGGGCGATCACCTTGATCACGACGGCGCGGCCGAGCGACGTCTCCTGCCCCAGGAAGACCCGCGACATCCCCCCACCGCCGAGCTCCCGCTCCAGGCAGTAGCGGTCGGCGAGGTCCATTGCGAGTCTGTCGAAGAGAGAAATCACGCACAGAAAAGATGCAGCCTGCGGCCCAGCTCCGCGAGTCCCGCCGGTCCCGACGGGGAGGCGCTCGTCCAGACGAGGCGTCGGCGATTGGCCTTTACCAAGTCAACGCCGGACACTACCGTGAGGAGCATCTTTTCGCCTGCCCGCGGACGAGCTTCGGGAGGGACCCGCTCTCAGTTGGCAGCACATGTCCCATGCGGGCCGAAAGCTCCGGTGGGCCTCACCTTCATCCCGGGATCAGCGCCATGAAATCTCACCCGCCGGCGCGGCGTGTCGGCCTTACGGCCCTGCTGGCGGCTGGCCTAGCCGCCGGATGTGCCGGGGCCTCCCAGCCGCCGGCTGAGGGCGAAAGGGTCACCGGCACCGTAGCCTACCGCGAGCGCATGGCGCTCCCCGGCGACGCCGTCGTCCAGGTCCAACTGTCCGACGTGTCGCTGCAGGACGTCGCCGCTCCGGTGATCGCCGAGACC
>JACCSE010000205.1 GCA_013813145.1 Gemmatimonadales bacterium | reverse complement strand
GATTTGAACCCACGACCTCCGGGTTATGAGCCCGGCGAGCTACCAGACTGCTCCACCCCGCGACGTGTAGAACCGCCGCCTGCACCATCCTGCCTAACCGCGCCGACCGGCCCGACCGCCGAGAGCGGGAAACGGGACTCGAACCCGCGACCCCAACCTTGGCAAGGTTGTGCTCTACCAACTGAGCTATTCCCGCGTAGAGCCGACAATCTAACGAGTGCCACCGGATTCTTCTAGCGATGCCCCGCTGAAGTGGAGGCGAGGGGGATCGAACCCCTGACCTCGTGAATGCCATTCACGCGCTCTCCCAACTGAGCTACGCCCCCGTTATATTGACCCGCCTTTCCAGCAACATCTCGAACGGCGCCGCGGCAGCACGGAAACCTACCTGGGACGATCGGGAGCGTCAAGCCGAACGAACGAGGATACTTTGGACGCATGAGCAAGAAGAAGCCCGGCCGCCCGGCACCTCCCAAGGGCGCCTCCAAGCGGCCCGCCGACATTTCGCCCGGACCGCTCTCCGACGACCTGACGACCGAAGAAATCCTGGCCCGCTCCGCGCCCGCCACGCCCCGCCGGCCGCGCCGGCGGGAGACGTCCAGGAGTCTCGGCGTGTACGACGCCGACCGCGATATCCTCGACCAGTACCTCCACGAAGTGAGCAAGACTCCATTGCTCACGGCGCAGCAGGAGATCGCGATCGCCCGGAAGGTCCGCTCCGGTGACTCCGAGGCCATGCAGGAGCTGGCCAAACGCAACCTGCGCTTCGTGATCTCGGTGGCGAAGAAGTACCAGAACCGGGGTCTCCCGCTCACCGACCTCATCGGCGAGGGGAACTTGGGCCTGCTCACCGCCGCCCGGAAGTTCGACCCCGACCAGGGTGTCAAGTTCATCTCCTACGCGGTCTGGTGGATCCGGCAGGCGATCCTCGCCTCGCTCGCCCGGCAGGGCCGGACGGTGCGTGTTCCCCTCAACCGGACCGCCGATCTCTCCCGCATCGTGCGCACCGCCGAGAGTCTCCGCCAGGACCTTCGGCGGGAGCCGACGCCGGAGGAGATCGCCGGCGCGACCGGGCTGTCGCTCGACGTGGTACAGTCGCTCGCGGCGCTCAACACCGCGGAGGTGCGGCTCGACGCGCCACTCGACCCCGAAGGCGACCGCTCGCTCATCGAGCGATTCATCGCCGACGAGCAGGGCGACCCCGAAGAGCGGGCGATGGACAAGTTCCTCTCCGAGGAAATCGAGCAGGCGCTCCGCACTCTCGCCCCGCGCGACGCCAAAGTCCTCCGGCTCTACTTCGGCCTCGACGGCGGCCGGGAGCATACCCTCGAAGAGATCGGCGGCATGCTCGGCGTTACGAGAGAGCGGGTGAGACAGTTGAGGGATCGGGCCCTGAAGCGCTTGCGGGAAGGCGAGGTGGGGCGGGCGCTGGCGAGTTTTGCGGCGTGACTGAAGTCCCAGGTCGCAGGTCTCAGGCCGACCTGAGACCTGAGACCTGCGACTTGAGACTCTCGACTTCTTTACAACGCCCCGCTCCTACCCCTAGCTTCCCCTCGTGCAGCCCTCCGTGGCATCCCGTATCGCCGGCCGGGACGGTTTCGTCGCGCACATCGGCCGCCGAAGCCAGCAAACCGCCCGCGCTCTCGCCGATATCCGCACCTGGGGGCCGCTCCTGGCCGGCCAGATGCGACGCCTGGGCGTGGACTCGGTGCCCATAGCGCTCTTCATCGCCGTCTTCACCGGCATCGTCCTCTCCCTCCTCTCGTCCTACATCTTCACCGGCACCGTCCCGCTCTACTTCGTCGGCGCGCTGGTGGGGAAGACGGTGATGATGGAGCTGGGTCCGGTACTGACCGGCATGGCGCTGGCGGGCCGGGTGGGCGCGAGCATCGCGGCCGAGTTGGGGACGATGAAAGTCACCGAGCAGGTGGACGCCCTCGAGACGCTGGCCTATGACCGGAACGCTTACCTCATCGTCCCGCGGGTCCTCGCCGCGACGCTGATGTTCCCGGTCGTCACCGCCTTTGCCATGGCGGTCGGGGTCGCCGCCGGCTGGATGACGGCGATCAATCTGCTCGACCTCTCGACGCCCGAGTTCCTCAAGGGCCTCAAGCAGTTCTAC
>JACCSE010000199.1 GCA_013813145.1 Gemmatimonadales bacterium | reverse complement strand
GGTGAGCCCAGCGTTGACTTCGATGTCTGCCTGTACCAGCCGGATCAACTGGCCCAGGGAGCGCCTGGCGAGTTCGCCCCCCGCGGGATTGGTGCGGCTGCCGAGGGAGCGTACCAGGAACAGGTTGCCGGCGAGCCGTGTGACCGACCGCGTGGCGGATGTGTGGTCGCCCACATTGACCAAGGGTAGTTCGTTCGTCTCGTTCGGATCAAGCGCCAGCAAGGCCGCCGCGGTCTGGCTCGCGACCGCCTCGCTCAGCCCCGCCTCGGCTGCCTCGGTCGCCTGCGCCGCGAAGAAGGTGTTCATGCCGGTCTGCTGCTCGAGGCGGCCGGCGAAGAAGGTCCCCGCCACGAGCGCACCGATCACCACCAGCGCGAACACCGCCACCGCCAGCGCGATGCCGCGTTCGTCCGACCGCCGTCGAGCTCGCATGCCAGTCTCCTTGTGGGATGAACCACTCATTACCGGATCGAGTTGCGCAGCAGCACCTGGGTCACCAGCGCCTCTTCCGGGCGGCCCAGGGCGCCGGAGCCTCCGGCTCGCACCGCATCCTCGGTCAGTCCGCGCACGGTGACCCGGACGCTCTTGATGGCGGTCAGGTCCGCGGTCTCCGCCCCGGCGCCGTTGAGGTACTGAAGCTCGAATCCGTCGTCTTCGGTGAGCGGGCCAAGCACCGGCTGGATGTCCTCGCCCCCGCTGACCGAACGAGCCCCAAGCCACCACTGGCCGTCGGCCTCGTGGAGCTTCATTTCCATCTCCTCGAAGAGCCGGACCGGCGTATAGAGCGGCACCGCCACCGGGAGCGCCGCAATGTCCAGCTCGTAACCCGCGGCCGCGCCGCAGGCATCGGCCTCGAGGGACGCCCCGGTGACGTCCACCTGGAGCCAGGTGTCGTCGTCATCGTCGTTCGGATCGTCGTCGAAGAAAAGATACAGATCGTCTCGCGCCGCATCGGGGTTACGAAGGCCCGTCCAAGTGGACTGTGCGATCCGCAGCTCGGTGGCGCCGACGCCCGGCGCCTGGCAGACGAAGCCGAGCCCCCGCATCGCGCGGTACTTGATCGCGTCAGGTTTCGCGTCCGTGATGTCGTTCCGGTCCACAGTTCCACCCAGCACGGTGTTCAGCTCGCGCAACTCGTTGGGCACGACCAGCGAGCCGATCCGTACGTTGGACTGGAGACTCGCCTGCTCGGCCTGGGCCAGGGAGACCCGCTGGCTGGTGTTGAGCAGCGTGTAGATCGCACCGGTCACGATGCCCATGATGACCAGGGCGACCAGGACCTCGACGAGGGTGAAGCCGTGACGTTGGCGCATAGGGGTCAGCACTCGATGTAGGTGGTGAGCACCTCGGTACGCGTGCCGCCCGGAGTGGCGTAGGACACGCTGACGTCGACGTCCCGACCGGTCCCGTTTACGGTCACGCCCCACGACACGGTGACGTTGGCGGTCGTCTGAGGGCCGCCGTTGGCGAGGGCGGTGCACCTCGGGGTGGTGGAGTAGGCGATGAGGCGAAGCGCCTCCACCTGTTGGGTAGCGAACTGGGCCGCGCGGGTGTCGATCTTGCCGCGGCCGATCATCCGGGTGACCGTGGCCGAGGAGCCGGCCAGGGCCACGACGCCGACGCCGAGGATCATGACGGCGACCAGCACTTCGACGAGGGTGAACCCCGAGCGTGAGCGCCTCACTTGGTGACCCTCCCCAGGCCGTCGATGGTGATCGTCGAGCTGTAGTCGCCCCGGACGAGGACGATCGTCGCCACCTCGGCGCCCAGCCCCGTACCGATTCCCGTCGGATCGAACTGAATCGAATCGACGCTCGCGTCTACTCCCACCTTGTACACTTCCGCGAGGTCCTGGATCGCGCCCACCGTGTCGGCATCCCCCGCCCCGGCGACCGTCAGCCGAGGCCGAGCCAGCACGTGCGCGGTGTTGCCTTCGAACTTGATCCAGGCGCGCCGGCCGCTCTGCGCCGCCACGGTGCGCGCCTTGGCCACCAAGTTCACCATGGAGGTGCGGGCGCCCCTGAGGTCGTTCCGCACCATCGCCGAGCTCATCTTCGGAAACGCCATCAGTACCAGCAGTCCCATGAGGACCACGACGATGAGCGTCTCGACCAGTGTGAAGCCATCCCGACGTCGCATGGTGCTCTCCCTCTGCGCGGTGCCGCGCGTTCTGGTCTGATTGATCGCTGTCTAGAGGCAGGAGCCGTACCATGAAGCAACAGCAGCGCCGGCAATGGCTTGCGATTCCAGGCCACCCGCCAGGCGCTGCATGTGCCTGCATTCGAACGCGATTCCCTGCACCAGCCTAGTGAACGGGAAGTCGCCGCATCTTGTAGAAGAGGGTGCGCAGACTGATGCCGAGCAGGCTCGCCGCCTGCCGCCGATTGCCGCCAGAGGCCTCGAGCGCCTTGAGGATGGCCTGTCGCTCGATCGCCTCCACCTGGGTCTTGAGATCGAGGGTGCCGTTGCCGTTCGTGTGGCTCGCGCCATTGCCGTTCCCATTGGCCACGGCGAAGTCCTTGACGTCGAGCGGCCGGTCGCCCGCCAGCACGGCGCCGCGCTCGACCGCGTTGCGAAGCTCACGCACGTTCCCCGGCCAGCCGTGATGGGTGAGCCAGGCGAGCGCCGCCGGCGTGACGCTCACCGTATGGCCGAGTCGCTGGGCCGTCTGCCTGGCGAAGTGAGTCAGGAGCGCGGGGACGTCGTCGTGACGCTCGCGGAGCGGCGGGAGGTGAAGCCGGACCACGTTCAGCCGGTAGAAGAGGTCGGCCCGAAACTCGGAGCGCTCGACCGCCTGCTCCAGCGGCTTGGCCGTAGCGGCGATGACCCGGACGTCCACTTTGCGCGGCTCGCGGCCGCCCACCCGGCGAACTTCGGCTTCCTCCAGCACCCGGAGCAGCTTGGCCTGAAGCTCCAGCGGCAGGTCACCGATCTCGTCCAGCAGCAGCGTCCCCTCGTGGGCCAGCTCGAAAAGCCCCGCCCGGTCGTTGGTGGCACCGGTGAAAGCGCCCCTCACGTGCCCGAAGAGCTCCGACTCCAGCAGATGTTCCGGAATCGCCGCGCAGTTGATGGCGATGAAGCTCCGCTCGCTCCGCGGGCTCATCCGGTGGATCGCACGGGCGAACACTTCCTTCCCGGTGCCGCTCTCGCCGGTGACCAGGACGGTGGTGCTGTGCCGGGCCACCCGGCTGGCGAGGTCGAGCAGGTCGCGCATCGCCTGACTCTCGCAGACCACCAGATCGTTCACCACGCCGGCGCCCAGACTGGACCGCAGCGTCTCCACTTCGCGGCGGAGCTTCTCGCGCTCCTCGGCTTTGCGGAGCGTCATGGTGACTTCGTCGGGACGGAAGGGCTTGTGCAGGTAGTCGTACGCGCCCTCGCGCATGGCGGCGAGCGCGCTGTCCTCGTTGCCGTGGCCGCTCATCATGATGAGCAGCGCCGACCCGCCGTCCGCCCGGTAACGGCGGAGGAAGCTGACGCCGTCCATCTTGGGCATCCGGACGTCACAGAGAATCAGGTCGAAAGCGTCCGTCGCGGCGCGCCGAAGCGCCTGTTCCGGGTCACCTTCCGCGACCGCCGCGTACCCCGCTTCCTGGAGCAGGAGCGAGAGCGACTGGCGGAGGCCGGCATCGTCGTCAACGATCAGCACATGCATCGGTCCCACCCGCGAGAGGGAGGAAGATTTTGAAGACCGCGCCGCCCTCACGAGCGCGGTCCACCCACACCACTCCACCGGCTTCGTGCACCGTCCGGGCGACGATGGCGAGGCCCAGGCCGGTCCCCTCCCCCGGTTCCTTCGTGGTGAAGAACGGATCGAAGATCCGCTCCCGATCGGCCTCCGCGACTCCCGGACCGCTATCGGCCACGTACAGGACGGCTCCCGGAGTTCCCGGGGCGAGATCCCGGCGCCGCGGACGCGAGGTCCACCCCCGGCGATCGGTCGGTGATTTCTCACCATCGAGCTTCCGGGCGCTGTCGCGCCGGGAGGGCGCGTACCGCTGCGCGACCGTGCCCACCGTGACGGTGCCGGCAGGAGCGGCCTGCCTCGCGTTGATCAGGAGATTCAGCACCACCTGCTCCAGCGCGTGCCGATCCCCGACCACCGGCGGCAGGTCTCCCTCGAGATCCACCGCCAGACTCCGCCCCGGAAACATTCCCTGCGCACTGAGAAACCCGGCCGCGGTCCCGACCGCCTGGTTCAGGTCCGCCCGGCTGGTGGCCGAGCCGGGGCCGGCGTAGTCCAGCAGGCTCTGCACGGTCCGCTCGATCCGCTCGATCGCCCGGTGCATCTCCGAGGTGACCGCGGTGTCGGCCCCGCGGCGGCGGAGGACCTCGACGTAGGTGCTCAGCGCGCCCAGCGGGTTGCGCACCTCGTGAGCGACCCCGGCGGCGAGCCGGCCGATACCCGCGAGCTTCTCCACTCGGATCACCTGGCTCTGCACGTCGAGCAAATCTTCGGCCATGGCCCGAAAGCGATCGCCGAGGTGCGCCAGCTCGGCGGTCTCGGTTGCCGGCCCGGCCTGGCTGAGGTCGCCCGCCGCCAGGGCATCAGCCCCGGCGGCCAGGGCGCGCAGCGGACGGATCACCAGGCGGTGTACCAGGTGCGCTCCGTACAGCGCGAAGACCGCTGTACTGCCGAGCCAGAGACCCAGCAGGGGCCAGCCGATCTCGCGGAGATCACCACCGCTGAGCGCTACGGTGGTGACCCCGACCAGGAGAACCGCGGCCGAGGTAACGAAGCCCAGGTTGACGAGGAGCTCGATGCGAAGGGAGCGGCGGGGCCGGACCATCGTCGGTTCCGGCTCAGCCGGTACGTCGTACCCTTGCAGAACGAGCGGAGCGGACGCGAGCCGCCTCACTCCTCAGGTGCACTTGGGCTCCCCGTTCACGTTCGCCGGTGCCAGCGCCCCGACGTTCCCGTAGTAGATGGCGCAGGTCTTGGCTGTCCCGGTGAAGGAGGCCGTCGCCTGCCAGCCCGACCCCGTGGCGCTGACAATGGTCACCGTCGCACCGGTGGACGGCCGATAGGTGAAGCCGGCCCCGGGTACCGCGCCTGCGTAGTAGGTCTGGGCCTCGGCCAGATACCCTTCCTGCACGGTTACCAGGTTGCGGAGGTCGCTCTTCATCGTCGCCAGATAGGATTTCTCCTTGGTGACGGCGAACTTCGGAATCGCGAAGGCGGAAAGGATTCCGATGATCACGACCACGATGAGCAGCTCGATCAGCGTGAATCCGGTCCTTTGAGAGCCCGCTCGCATGCGATCCTCGACGAGTGATGGTGGTTGGCTATGAGAAGGGCGGCGACCCGAAGACCGCCGCCCTTTTCACAGCTGTTCAGATGACCGTCAACTTACGGCGTGCACTTCGGCTCGCCATCCACAAGCGCAGGAGCCACTGCGGCCACATTGATGAAGATCGCGCAAGTCTTGCTCGTGGCGGTGTGGGTCGTGGTTGCGCTCCAGCCGGTGCCGGCGGTGGCAGCGAAGGTGATCTCCACGCCGCTCGACGGGACGAAGTTCCCGAGCGCAACCAACGGGAGCGCGGCAGCCGGCGGCTCGTTGCTGGCGGTTCCGCTGAGATACACCTGATTGTCGGCGAAATACCCTTCCTGCGCGGTGGCACCATTCCGCAGGTCCGACTTCATCGACGCGAGGTACGCCTTCTCCTTGGTGCTGGCGAACTTCGGAATGGCGATCGCGGCCAAAATGCCGATGATGACGACCACGATCAACAGCTCGATCAGGGTAAAGCCCTTGCGATTCTTCATACTTCCTCCGGTGGAGTGAGCGGCGACGTGGCCGAGCCGACGAGCGGGTGGTGGTCGGACTGGCCCCCGGTAAGGCAACACTGATGCCACCCCCCGGAGTCTCCCACCTAACCGCTGCGAGGCGACCCGCTTATGGCCCCCGTGGGATTCCCTGCACCGGGCCCGGAGGGTAGTCCGGAACAGGATTTTGCAAGAGGACGCGAGTGGACCCGGATGCCGGCGCAGACCCTTGCGTTCTGTTCGTTGCGGAAGGTAGGGCGGACTCTACACAGGCGTGGTACCGGATTCTTGCGGCGAGAATCGGGTTTGTTGGGCCAAGCGCCCGCGGAGACGGGAGCAGGACCCGGATCATGCGAGGAGAGGACGGATCGCTCGAGCGCGTCCTACGCCTTGACCTCCACCTGCTCCTCATATCGGCTGAGCTTGCGGTAGAGGGTGGAGGGATCGATGCCCAGGACCTCGGCGGCGCGGGTCTTATTCCCGCCCTCGGCCTGCAGCACCCACATGATGTACGCCCGCTCGATCACCTCGAGCGTGGGGTTCCGGTACGACCGCTCGGCCACCAGCGGCTCCTTGCGCCGCTTGGTGATACGCTCGGGGAGGGCGGAGCCCTCGATCAGATTCCCCCGGCTCAGCACTACCGCGTGCTCCAGCGCGTTCTCCAGCTCGCGCACGTTTCCCGGCCACTCGTAGACCATCACCGCGTCCAGCGCCTCGGAGGAGAGCGCCTTAATGTCGCCACCGGTCTCCTGGCTGAGTGACTGGAGGAAGTTCTCGATCAGCAGGAGCAGATCGTCTCGCCGGTCGCGCAGCGGGGGAAGGTTGAGCGCGATGACGTTGAGCCGGTAAAACAGGTCCGAGCGGAAGTTCCCCCGCCGGATCTCCTCCTCCAGGTCCCGGTTGGTGGCCGCGATGATCCGGACGTCCACCGGAATGGCCTCGACGGCGCCGACCGGAATCGCCTCCCGTTCCTGAAGCACCCGGAGCAGCTTCACCTGTAGCGATGGCGGCATCTCACCCACCTCGTCCAGGAAAAAGCTCCCGCCCCGGGCGGCCGCGAAGAGGCCCTGTTTATCGCGCACCGCGCCGGTGAAGGATCCCTTCACGTGTCCGAACAGCTCGCTTTCCAGCAAGTTCTCGGGGAGCGCGCCGCAGTTTATGGAGAGGAAGGGGCCGTCGACCCTGTTGGAGAGATTGTGGATGTAGCGGGCGATGACCTCCTTTCCGGTGCCGCTCTCGCCCTGGATCAGGACGGTCGACTCGGTCGGGGAGACGTGCTCGGCCAGCTTGAGCACCTCCATGAACCGCTTGGACTTGCCGATGGGTCGGGTGACCGCGGCCTTGTCCCGGCGGCGGATCTCCTGCTTGAGTTGCTTGTTCTCCACCCGTACCGCACGGAACTCGCACGCCCGCTTGAGGATCGCGACCAGCTCGTCGTTGGAGAACGGCTTCTGGATGTAATAGAAGGCGCCCTGGTTTACCGCGCTGATGGCGCTCTGGAGCGAGGCCTGGGCCGTCATCAGGAGCACCGGCGTCATCGGGTCCTGCTCCCGGGCCGCGGTTAGGATGTCGAGCCCGGACACCTGAGGCATGCGCACGTCCGAGAGGATGATGTCGTGCACGCCGGCCCGGATCTGTTCCAGCCCGGCCTTGCCTCCCTGGGCCGTCGTCACCTCGAACCCTTCGTTGCGGAGCAGGATGCGGAGGGTGTCGAGGATTCCCGACTCGTCGTCGACTACCAGGACCGAGGGCTTCTGACTCATGCGGCGTCCTCCGCCATCATTTTGGCGGGCAGAAAGATGGTGAACGTAGTGCCGGTGCCGGGAGCGGAGTCTACCAGCACCAGACCGCGGTGCGCCTCCACGGCGCGCTGCACGATCGCGAGACCCAGGCCGCTGCCGCCGGGCCGGGCCGACACGAAGGGGTCGAACAGCCGCTCCCGGATCTCTTCGGGGATTCCGGGCCCGGTGTCCCGTACCTGGAGCCGGACGGCATGGTCCAGATTGGTGCCGTGAGGGATTTCTCCCGCCTGCACGTTGGCGACGCTCACCGTCACCCGCACCGGCCCGCCCGCGGCCTGGACGGCGTTGAGCACCAGGTTCGCCACCACGCGGTGAAGCAGGTCCTCGTCTCCGTCGAGGGTCGTCCGTCCGCCTTCGATAATCAGGTCGGCATCGGCCCGGCAGTCCGGGTGGGCGCGGATGAGACGCACCACCGCGGTGATGACGGCGTGGAGATCCAGCGGCACGAGCTGGGCCGCCCGTACCCGGGCGAAGTCGAGAAACTCGCTCAGCAGCCGGCTCAGCCGGTCGCTTTCCCTCACGATCAGTCCGGCCAGGAAACGCTCGTCCTCGCTGGCATAGCGGGAGCGGGCGAGCTGTTCGACCGAGCTGCGGATGGACGCCAGCGGATTGCGGATCTCGTGCGCCAGCGACGCGCTCAGCGCCGCCACCGACTCCAGCCGCTCCGCGCGAGCCTGAAGCTCCTGCACTTCCTTCAGGTCCGAGATGTCGGTGAAGATCGCCGTCACCGACGGCGCTTCCTGGGCCTCCTGCCGGAAGGTGGTGGTGCTGAGGCCGATAGGGAACGTGCGCCCGGCCTGGTGCAGCACCGTCCCCTCCCCCCGGCTGATCTTCCGCCCGTTCCGAATCCCCGCCACCACGGCCGCCCAGAGCTCGGAGGAGCGGATCTTGAGCTGGTCCAGGACCGGCTGGCCGATGAGCTGCTCGCCGTCCAGGTCGAGGAGGCGCTGCCCTGTCGGGTTGATGAAGGCGAGCCGGCCGAATCCATCCACGGTGAGTACGCCGGAGCGGATGTTCCGGAGAATGTCGTCCGCCTCCAGCCGGACCCGCTTGAGCTCGGTGGCGAGGGTTTCCTGCTCCATTCCGGCCTCGCGCAGCCGGTGGCCAAGCACGGCCACGATGGCGAACACCATGTTGAACACCACCATCTGGGCCCAGAACGCGGAATCCGGCATTCCCGAGTGGCCCAGGAACG
>JACCSE010000130.1 GCA_013813145.1 Gemmatimonadales bacterium | reverse complement strand
TCGAGTTCACGCTGTCGGTCAGGTCTTTCCAGGTGCCGCCCACCCCCTTCACCTGCGCTTGCCCGCCCAGCTTCCCTTCGGTACCCACTTCGCGGGCCACCCGGGTCACCTCCGAGGCGAAGGAGCTCAGCTGGTCCACCATCGTGTTGATGGTGTTCTTGAGCTCCAGGATCTCGCCCTGGACGTCCACCGTGATCTTCTTGGAGAGGTCGCCGTTGGCCACGGCGGTCGTCACCTCGGCGATGTTACGCACCTGGCCGGTGAGGTTGCTGGCCATCCAGTTCACGTTGTCGGTCAGGTCCTTCCAGGTGCCGCCCACGCCGGTCACCCGGGCCTGCCCGCCGAGCTTCCCTTCGGTGCCCACCTCGCGGGCCACCCGGGTGACTTCCGAAGCGAAGGAGCTGAGCTGGTCCACCATCGTATTGATGGTGTTCTTGAGCTCCAGGATCTCTCCCTGCACGTCCACGGTGATCTTCTTGGACAGGTCTCCGGTGGCGACCGCCGTGGTCACCTCCGCGATGTTGCGGACCTGACCGGTCAGATTGCCGGCCATCGAATTCACGTTGTCGGTCAGATCCTTCCAGGTCCCGCCGACGCCCTTCACCTGGGCCTGCCCGCCCAGCTTGCCCTCGGTGCCGACTTCGCGGGCCACCCGAGTCACTTCCGAGGCGAACGAGTTGAGCTGGTCCACCATGGTGTTGATGGTGTTCTTGAGCTCCAGGATCTCGCCCTTCACGTCCACCGTGATCTTGCGAGACAGGTCGCCGTTGGCCACGGCGGTGGTGACGTCGGCGATGTTCCGGACCTGACCGGTCAGGTTGCCGGCCATCGAGTTCACGCTGTCGGTCAGGTCCTTCCAGGTGCCGCCCACGCCGCGGACCTGCGCCTGCCCGCCCAGCTTGCCCTCGGTACCGACTTCGCGGGCCACGCGGGTCACCTCGGAGGCGAACGAGTTGAGCTGGTCCACCATGGTGTTGATGGTGTCCTTGAGCTCCAGGATCTCGCCCTTCACGTCCACCGTGATCTTCTTGTTCAGCTCGCCTCGGGCCACGGCCGTGGTCACCTCGGCGATGTTGCGGACCTGGGCCGTGAGGTTGCCCGCCATGGAGTTGACGTTGTCGGTCAGGTCCTTCCAGGTGCCGGCGACCCCCTTCACCCGGGCCTGCCCGCCGAGCTTCCCTTCGGTACCCACCTCGCGAGCCACCCGGGTGACTTCCGAGGCGAAGGAGCTGAGCTGGTCCACCATCGAGTTCACCGTCTTGCCGATGCGGAGAAATTCTCCCATCAGCGGCCGGCCCTCGATGTCCAGCGCCATGGTCTGCGACAGGTCTCCCTTGGCCACCGCGCCGATGACCCGGGCCACCTCGCTGGTCGGCTGTACCAGGTCGCCGATGAGGGCGTTGACCGAGCTGACCGACGCGGCCCAGGAACCGGCCGCACCCGTGAGATTGGCCCGCTGGGTGATCCGCCCCTCCTTGCCGACCGCGAGGCTGACCCGCTCGAACTCCCGCGCCATGCCCTGGTTCAGCTCCACGATCTCGTTGAGCAATTCGGCAACCTTGCCAGCCTTACCGGTGCGCGTGGGCCGCATGCGGACGGAGAAATCTCCCTTCCGGACCGCCGTCAGGACGGTCAGCAGCTCATCCAGCTCGAGCGAATCGGATTCCGAGACAACGGGCATGCGGGAAGCGGACGAACGCTTCGTGTTGCGGCCATTGCTGGCCGGGCGCGTCGACATGAAGGCTCCGGTTGGGAACGCACAGGCGAAAGGGAAAAAACAGGAAAACTTGATCCGGCCGCCGGAACGCACGCTGTGAGCCCGCTTGCGGAGCGGGCGGCGGCTTGACACCACAGCGTATAGGGTAACACTTCAGCCTGGCTTCCGAGAACCCCCGCGCCCGGGTGAGCATCCACCCGCAGCCGTAGGCCCCATGCCGCCTGATCCGCTGCGCATCCTGATTTTGGAAGACGTTCCCATGGATGCCGAGCTCGTGGAATACGAGCTCGGCCGCGCCAGCGTGACGTTCGACGCGCGGCGCGTGGACACGCGTGACGCCTTCGTCGCGCAGCTCGACGATTTCCAGCCCGATGTCATTCTGTCCGACTACACCCTGCCGCGCTTCGACGGCATGGCCGCGCTCGCGCTCGCCCGCGAGCGGGTGCCGGACGTGCCATTCCTGATCGTCACCGGCTCGGTCAACGAAGAGACGGCCGTCGGCTGCATGAAGGCGGGCGCCACCGATTACCTGCTCAAGAGTAACCTGGCCCGGATCGGCCCCGCTATCGAGGGGGCGCTGGCCCGGGTGCGCTCCCGGAGCGAGAAGGCCCGGGCCGAAGAGGCACTGCGCCGCTCCGAGGCCAACCTGCGCGCCATCTTCAACCACAGCCTGCAGGCCTTCGTCCTGGTGGATCGCGATGGCCGGATCCAGGCGCTCAACCGCACCGCCGAGCACTGGGGTGCCAGGGTGCTGGGCCGGCGGATCGGAGAGGGCGAGCGGATCGAGGCGTTCATTCCCGATGCCGCGGCGGCCTTCCACGACGCGCTGGCCGGCGAGGCCCGCACGGTCGAGCGCTGCATCGGCGACAAGGACGGAGTCGAGCGGTGGTTCGAGACCACCCACGCGCCGGTGGTGGACGAGCGGGGCCAGGTGATCGGCGTCTGCCTCAACGCCCGAGACGTGAGCGAGCGGAGGCGGGCCGAACAGGCGCTCCGGGAAAGCGAGGCTCGCTATCGCGACCTCTTCGACAACGCCAGCGACCTGGTGTGCACCACCTCGCCCGAGGGCGATTTCCTCTACGTGAACCGGGCCTGGCACGACGTGATCGGCTTCACCGACGCCGACCTGGCCGGCCGGCGGCTGCTCGACGTCGTGCATCACACCTGCCGGGAAAATTATCGCGAGCTCCAGGCGCGGGCGCTCGCGGGAGAGACGGTCACCCACGCCGAGCTGACGCTGGTGACCGTCGAGGGCGCTCCGGTGACGGTCGAGGGAAACGTCAGCGCCACCTTCCGCGACGGCGTGCCGGTGATGCTCCGGGGGATCTACCGCGACATCACCGAGCGCAAGCGCATCGAAGACCAGCTCCGCCGGGCCGAACGGCTGCAGGCGGCGGGACAGCTCGCCGGCGGGGTGGCTCACGAGGTCAACAACATGATGACTGGGGTCATCGGGTTCAGCGAGTTCCTCTTGCGCGACCTGGAGCCCGACGACCCGCGGCAGGCCGAGGTTCGGGAAATCATCAAGGCCGGCTCCCGCGCCGCCGACATCACCCGCCAACTGCTCGCCTTCACCCGTCAGCAGTTCCTCCGTCCCGAGGTGCTGGACGTAAACGCAGTCGTGACCGGGATGGAGAAGCTGCTCCGCCGCTCGCTGGGCGAGGAGCACCAGCTCGAGCTGCGGCTCGACCGCGAGATCGGGGACATCCGGGCCGACCAGGGCCAGCTCGAGCAGGTGCTCCTGAACCTGGTCCTCAACGCCCGCGACGCGATGGCCAAGGGCGGGCTCGTGACCATCACCACCGCCCCTACCGGCCGCGCCGAGGTCCCCACATCCCGCGACGACGACCTCGAGGTGCCGGCCGAGCAGTACGTGCAGCTCTCGGTGAGCGACACCGGATGCGGGATGAGCCCCGAGGTCCAGGCCCGGATCTTCGAGCCGTTCTTCACCACCAAGCAGGTGGGCCAGGGGACCGGACTCGGACTCTCCACCGTCTATGGGATCGTGAAGCAGAGCGACGGGTTCGTCTTTGCCGACAGCGAAGTCGGCGTCGGCACCACCTTTCGGGTCTACCTGCCGCTGGTCGCGGAGCGGCAGCCCGACGCCGTGCATCCCGAAGCGACCGCGGCTCTCAGGGGAGGCTCCGAGACGATCCTGGTAGTCGAAGATGAAGAAATGGTACGCACGCTCGCCTGCCGCGGGCTGCGGGAGCAGGGATACACCGTGCTGGAGGCCAGGCACGGCGGCGAGGCGCTGCGCCATCTGGCCGAGGCCATGCGCCGGATCGACCTGGTGATCTCGGACGTCGTGATGCCCGAGGTCGGCGGCCGCGAGCTGGGCCAGCACCTTGCCCGCATCGAGCCCGAGCTGCCGGTGCTCTACATGTCCGGGTATACCGGCGACGACGTGATCCAGCGAGGGCTGCTGGACCCGGGCGCGCCCTTTCAGCAGAAGCCGTTCACTCCGGAAACCCTGGCGCGAAAGGTCCGCGAGCTGCTCGACCGGCGGGCGGTGGCGGGACGGCGGGACGGCGGGACGGCGGGACGGCGGTAGGATAGTCCTGAGCACCTCCCGCGTTCCGCCCCTACGCAATTGCCTCGGAATCCCCAGGCGGCCGGCCCTCCTGCGGCACACTGGGCCGAAACTCGAGATGCTCCGCCGGGATGATGACGAACCCGCGCGGAGTGGCCAGCCGGGCGAGTCGCTCACCAGCCATGTTCACCATGCGCTGGGTGACGCCGGGGAAGATCGGGGCGACCTCGTACCACCTAGATGCACTCAGGTCGGGGTATTTGCGCTGGTGCTCTGACCTGACACGGGCCTGCACGCCGGCCATCGCGTCTCCTGGGAGGGGATGAAACAATCTAATATCCCGATGCGCCCGCTCTGCAGTGCGGCCCGCCAGTGGACATTTCGGGGGCCGTGATGTAGTGTGCAACCGATTGGATGTTCGTGGCATCCATCGCCCACCTCAAGTAGACTGTCAACCGATGCCAGATCCTCAGGACGCGTTGCCGGTCGTGGCCGGCTCCGCCAACTGCCTCGTTGTGGACGACGAGCCCGGGGTCAGACGGTCACTGGTCCGGATGCTCCAGGCTCAGGGATTCACCTGCTACCAGGCCGCCAGCGGCCTCGAGGCGCTCCGCGTGCTGGAGCAGATCGGGGACACGCCCCTCGTGGTCTCGGACATGCGGATGCCGGAGCTCGACGGCATCGGGCTGCTCGAGGCGGTGCGCCGGGCGTACCCCGACACATCGGTCATCATGCTGAGCGGTATGAGCGAGACCACCATCGCGGTGGATTGCCTCCACCGGGGCGCGGCCGACTTCCTGCTCAAGCCGATCAGCATGAACGAGCTCCAGGCCCGGGTGGCGCGGGCGCTGGAAAAGCGCACCCTGGTGCTGGAGAACCGCTTCCACCAGGAAAACCTGGAGCGCCGGGTGCACGAGCAGGCCCAGCGGATCCAGGAGCTGTTTCTCCAGGGCGTCCAGATGCTCGCGCGGGCCCTGGAGGCGAAGGATGCCTACACCCGAGGCCATTCTATTCGGGTGAGCCAGTACGCCGTGGCCACGGCGGAGCGGTTGGGTTTCGGCACCAACGGCCTGGACTCGATCCGGCTCGGCGGGGAGCTGCACGACATCGGGAAGATCGGAACCCGCGAGGCGGTGCTCCACAAGGAGGGCTCCCTCACCGCCGACGAGTTTCGCCAGATCAGCGAACATCCGGCGCTGGGCGAACGGATGCTCTCCCCGCTCGCCCACGAGTCGCCTGCGGTGCTTCGGATCGTGCGCTCCCACCACGAACGACTGGACGGCCAGGGCTTCCCGGACGGCCTTCGAGGAGAGGGGATCCCGATCGAGGCCCGCATCGTCGCGGTCGCTGACACCTTCGACGCGATCACCACCCGCCGCCCCTACCGCGACTCCCGCTCCCCCGAAGAAGCCATCGGCGAGCTCCGCCGCGTCGCCGGCACCCAGCTCGAACCGGCGGCGGTGGAGGCGTTCGTCGAGGCGTTCCCCAATCCGAAGTCGCTGCCGCTGTCGGCGTAGGCAGCGGGGCAGCGGGGCAGCGGGGCAGCGGGGCAGCGGGGCAGCGGGGCAGCGGGGCAGCGGGGCAGCGGGGCAGCGGCGAAAGTAGCGTCAACCGCCGCCCCGCGCGTCATCCTGAGCGAAGCGAAGGAT
>JACCSE010000123.1 GCA_013813145.1 Gemmatimonadales bacterium | reverse complement strand
GTCCCGACCGCCACCACCTTCCGGGTGATGGCGGTCGGGGCGCTGGAAGAGCGGCGCCGGCGGCTCAACGCGGGATTGCAGGCAGCCGGCCGGCAGGACAAGGTCTCGTTCACTCACCTCATCGCCTACGCGCTGGTCCAAGCCACCAAGCAGCATCCGGTCATGGGGCACACCCTGATCGCTCAGGAAGGGACGCCCTATCGGGTTCAGCCCGAGGGAATCGCGCTCGGCCTGGCGGTGGACGTGCAACGCAAGGATGGGAGCCGCGGGCTCGTCGTCCCCGTCATCAAGCGCGCGGACACCATGGACTTCGCCGCCTTTCACGCGGCGTACGAGGCGCTGGTCGAGAAGGCGCGGACCAACCGGCTCATGCCCGACGACTTCGTCGGGGCGACCATGTCGCTCACCAATCCGGGCGGGCTCGGCACGGTGGCATCGGTCCCCCGGCTGATGGCCGGACAGGGAAGCATCATCGCGGTCGGCGCCATCGGCTACCCGGCGGAGTTCTCGGCAGTGCCCGAGGAGCGGCTCCGCGAGTTCGGCATCGGCAAGGTCATGACGGTCAGCAGCACCTACGATCACCGGGTAATCCAGGGCGCTGAGTCGGGCTCGTTCCTGGGAACCGTCGATCATCTGCTGCAGGGGGATCAGGGGTTCTACGAGCTGGTGGAAGAAGGCTTGCAGCTATCGGCTATCAGCTATGAACTGGTCAAGTCGGCGCCGGGGCCCGGGCGGCAGGAGACAGTGGGACCGGTCGCGCCGGAAATGCTCTACCACGTCGCCGCGGCGATGGCGCTGATCAAGGCGTTCCGGATGCACGGCCACCTCGCGGCCAAGCTGGATCCGCTCGGCACCCCGCCGATCGGCGACCCCGCGCTCGATCCCGGCCCGCTCGGCCTCACGCCCGAGGTGATGGCCGCCATTCCGTCCAAGGTCCTCCGCATCGCGGTCCCGGGCCGCACCCTCGCCGAGTCCTTGCCCCATCTCCAGCGCACGTATTGCGGGACGATCGCGTACGAGATCGAGCACATCGGCACCCATGAGGAGCGCGTCTGGCTCCGGGAGAAGATCGAGTCGGGGGCCTACCGCCAGCCCATGGGGGCCGAGGAGCAGCGCCGGCTGCTCCAGCGGCTCACCGCGGTAGAGGCGCTCGAGCGGTTTCTGCACAAGGCCTATCTGGGCCAGAAGCGCTTCTCGATAGAGGGCCTGGACATGCTGGTGCCGATGCTCGATCTCACCATCGAGCGCGCCGCCGAGACCGGGGCCCGGGACGTAGTGATCGGCATGGCCCACCGCGGCCGGCTCAACGTGCTGGCGCACACGGTGGGGCGGCCGTACGAGACGATCTTCGCCGAGTTCGAGGGCGGCCGCCTGGTGGAAGGCGGCCAGCTCACGCCCGAGGGCGGCACCGGCGACGTGAAGTACCACCACGGAGCCGAAGGCGCTTACGTCACCTCACAGGGCAAGGCCATTACGGTGAGCCTGTCGCCCAATCCCAGCCACCTGGAGTTCGTCTCGCCGGTGGTGGATGGCCGCGCGCGAGCCAAGCAGACCCAGCGGCGGGGGCGCGAGGCCCACCACGACCCGTCGGCCGCGCTTCCGGTCGCCATCCACGGCGATGCCGCCTTTGCGGGTCAGGGGGTCGTCGCCGAAACGCTCAATCTGGGCGCGCTCAAGGGCTATCGGACCGGCGGCACCCTGCACCTGATCACCAATAACCAGGTCGGCTTCACCACCGACATGGAGGACGCGCGCTCCACCCGATACGCCTCCGACCTGGCCAAGGGATTTGACATCCCGATCATCCACGTCAACGCCGACGACCCCGAGGCCTGTCTCTCGTCGGTGCGTCTCGCCATGGCGTATCGGGAGCGGTTCCATCAGGACCTGGTGATCGACCTCGTAGGCTATCGGCGCCACGGGCACAACGAGGGCGACGAGCCGGCCTACACCCAGCCGCGGATGTACGAGCGGATCAGAAACCTTCCCTCGGTCCGCGAGCGGTATGCCGAAACCCTCGTCGCGGCCGGCGTCCTCACTCGGGAGGAGGCCGACGCCGAATCCGCGGCCGCCTATCAGCGGCTGGTGGACATCCAGCAGGCGTTCAAGGCCAGCATGGGCAAGTCTGTCCCCAAGGAGCACCCGGTCCGGCTGAGCGGTCCTGGCCTGGACGTCGAGACCGCGCTCGCCCCCGAGTTCATCAGCGCGCTGAACGAACAGCTCCTGAGTTGGCCCGAGGGCTTCACGGTTCATCCCAAGCTGCGGAAGCAACTCGAGCGCCGCCGCCCCGCGCTCGGGCCCGAGGGGGGCATCGACTGGGCCCACGCGGAAGCGCTCGCGCTGGCCTCGCTGCTCACCGAGGGAGTGCCGATCCGGCTCACCGGGCAGGACACCGAGCGCGGCACCTTCAGCCAACGCCATCTCGTGCTGCACGACGCCGAGACCGGACGGACGTGGGCCCCGATCCAGCAGCTGCCGGGAGCGCTCGCGCCGATGGAGCTGCACAACAGCCCGCTGTCGGAGCTGGCCACGCTGGGCTTCGAGTACGGCTACAGCGCCGCCGCCTCCGAGGCGCTGGTGCTGTGGGAGGCGCAGTTCGGCGACTTCATCAACGGCGGCCAGGTCATCATGGACCAGTTCCTCTCCTCGGGACTGTCCAAGTGGGGCCTCACCACCCGACTCACCCTGCTGCTGCCGCACGGCTACGAGGGACAGGGCCCGGAGCACTCCAGCGCCCGACTGGAGCGGTTCCTTCAGCTCGCGGCCGAAGGGAACATCCGGATCGCCAACCCGACGACTCCGGCCCAGTATTTCCACCTGCTCCGGCGCCAGGCGCGGCGGACCCGGCAGCGCCCGCTCGTGGTCATGACGCCGAAGAGCCTGCTGCGGCTGCCTCAGGCCGCCTCGCGGCTGGAGGAGCTGGCCCATGGAGCCTGGCGTCCGGTGCTGGACGATCCCGCGGCGGAGCAGCGGCGCGACAGCACCCGCGTGGTTCTCTGCAGCGGCAAGATCTACTACGACCTGGTAGCGGAAGCGGAAAAGATGGGCGACGATCGGCCGGCAATCGTGCGAGTGGAGCAGCTCTACACGTTCCCCTGGCCCGAGACCCGCGAGGTGCTGGGCAAGTACCCTGGCATGGAAGAGTTGGTCTGGGTTCAGGAGGAGCCGCGCAACATGGGCGCGTGGACCTATATCGAGCCCAAGCTGCGGGAGATGGCTGCGGAAGGGGTCGAGGTTTCCTACGTGGGGCGGCCGGAGCGGGCGAGTCCCGCCGAAGGCTACCCGGCGGCGCACATCGCGGAGCAGAACCGCATCGTTCGCGAGGCGCTGGGCGCCGGACGCGCCACACCGGCAGAGAAGCGCCGCGTGCCGGATACCGTCGTCGTGGCGGGAGAAGGAAAGGGCTGAAAACAACAGAGGGCGGCCGTTACGCCGCCCTCTTTGTCTCCGTCCGTCAGTCCTTTGGCAGGAGCGGTCGCTCCGATGCCTGCCGGGCCAGTTCCTTCAGCGGCTCCGAGAGATGCTCTCCGTAGTGCAGGAGAAACACCCCACGCGCGCGCTTTTGCA
The DNA here is from genome assembly GCA_013813145.1 of Gemmatimonadales bacterium. Lineage (GTDB taxonomy): Bacteria > Gemmatimonadota > Gemmatimonadetes > Gemmatimonadales > GWC2-71-9 > CAVVWJ01. The sequence goes on along the minus strand of JACCSE010000123.1, from coordinate 394 downwards.
TCAGGAACGCCACCAGGGGCGTGTCGGCCTTGGCCGCATTGCAGACCCTGCATGCCAGGACCAGATTGTCCGGGCGATCATAGGCCGTCTGGCCGCGACGCGGCCGGACGTGATCCAGGGTGATGACCTCGGCTGAGGTCTCGGTCCCGCAATAGGCGCACACCGACCCGTGTAGGGCGAGGAGCCAATCGCGGTGCGACTGCATGGAGCGACCGGGGGAACGGCGAAAGCTGGGAACGGAGACTGCGGAATGTCTGCGTGATCTGCGTGCCACAAAGATCCAGGTTGAGGGTGAATGGTGGTCTGAAGCGTCAGACCGGTTACACGTAACCTCTTGAAGATAGCAAGAATGACGCCAGAGTGACAGGTGTTGTCATCCTGAGCGAAGCGAAGG
>JACCSE010000120.1 GCA_013813145.1 Gemmatimonadales bacterium | reverse complement strand
AGACCACGCGGGTGCTGACCGACGCGGCGATCCGCGGGGCCAAGGACGATCTCCTGGGCCTCAAGGAGAACATCATCATCGGTCACCTGATCCCGGCGGGCAGCGGCATCTACCGCTACGCCGAGATTGACATCCAGCCGCCGGCGGGCTACGAAGTGCCGCCGCCGCGGGTGGAGGAGCCGGTGCCGGTGCCGCTGGCGGCGGCCGTGCTGGTGGGGGAGGAGGAGTAGGGTCGCGTGCAGTAGCTGGAGATGAGAGGCGCCCGGGATTGCTCCCGGGCGCTTTTTCGTTGAGCTCCTTTCGCACTGTCCTACGCCATCTCCTGCCGATCTCCACGCGAGTTCATCGGGCCAGACATGCCTTATTCAACGAGGTCCGGGCACGGGACCACTGGCTCACCCTATGTGCGGTGGAGGCGCACAGCGCCGCCCGTGTGGGAGGCTCACAGCGGCGTTGCAACCTCCTGCGGTGGCGCAGTCGAGCTAGCGGAGTCATAGGCGCCGCGTATATTGAGCGAACCCCCTCGCCCAGTCCAATCCCGTGGAGGGATCCATGACTTCCCGGACAATCACGCGCCTTGCCGCGCTCGTGAGTGCGGTCGTCCTCGGCTCCGCGTCCCCGTCCACCGCGCAGGTAGTCGAGATCAGTCCGGATCAGGCGGCCTTACGGGTCCGGTACGAGAAAGGCCCCCGGGTAGTCCTGTTCTACAGCTACGGCTGCCCGTACTCCCGGGAGGCGTTCCCGGATTTCCTGGCCCTCGCGCGGCGCTACGCTCCCGAGGGTGTGAGCTTCCTCGCGTTTTCGCTCGATGATGATCCCGAGATTCTGGACGCCTACCTCGGGCGGGACATGTTGCCCTTCGATCGCCAGCTTATCCTCCCGGAAGGGCCGGGCTCGATCGGGCGGGCTTTCGCGGCGGAGAACATCAGCGTACCGGCCCGGGCCAGCACCCCGTCGGTCGTGGTGATCGGCCCCGACGACCGGATCGTGGGCCAGGTGGCGGGAACCAGCGGCCCCCGGCGAGCCGAGGGGTGGCTGCGGCAATTGGGCCTCACGCCGAGCTCCACGGTCGAGTGAGATCACCTCGCGCCAGGCGGGGGAAATGATCTCGATCCAGCGGCACAACGCCGCTGGGCAAGAGGCGAAGGGGGACCGGGTGGCCGCGCGCGACCTGTATGGCGGGAGCCTGGAGATCCGGACCGATCCGACCGCGCGCGGGCTCGTGAGCAGCCATTGGGACGAGCGGGGCGGCGTTGAGATCGAGGTAGGCCGCCTGACCCCGGCCGTCAGGCGGCCCGCGCGAGAAACCAGGCCCCCAGCAGACCATTCAGCACGGAGATCAGCCTCCTGAACCTCTCGCATGCACTTGCAGGCCCGAAGCCTTGCCGCCGCTGTCCGAGACGCTGGGATTGAGGGATTCGCACGATGGCATGCGCAACAGGAGCTTCGTGAAGATTCCCTCGGGCGCCATTAAGTTTACGGAGTGACCCACACCGACCGTTCCAGTTCCCCCGACGCCGCCGGCCACGAGGCCGCCGCACGCAAGGACTTCCTCCGCGAGAAGGTAGCGCAGGACGTCGCGAGCGGCCGCTTCGGCCGGCCGATTCACACCCGCTTCCCGCCCGAGCCGAACGGGTTCCTCCACATCGGCCACGCCAAGTCGATTTGCTTGAACTTCGGAATCGCCCGCGAGTTCGCGGGCCTCTGCAACCTGCGGCTCGACGACACCAATCCCACCACCGAAGACGTCCGTTATGTCGACGCCATCCGCCACGACGTCCGTTGGCTCGGCTTCGTCTGGGACGAGGAGCACTTCGCCAGCGACTACTTCGAGCGCTTGTACGATATCGCCGAGGGGCTGGTCAGGGCCGGGAAGGCGTACGTGGATTCACAGGACGAGGAAACGATCCGCGCGGGGCGCGGCACGGTGACCACCCCGGGCACGCCCGGTCCGTTCCGGGACCGCACGGTCGACGAAAACCTCGACCTCCTTCGAAGAATGCGGGCCGGCGAGTTCCCCGACGGCGCGCACGTCCTTCGTGCCCGGATCGACCTGGCGCACCCGAACATGCTGATGCGCGACCCGCTGCTGCTCCGGATCCGGCACGCGGCGCACTACCGGCGGGGCACAGCTTGGTGCGTCTACCCGCTTTACGACTTCGCCCACGGCCTCTCGGACGCCTTCGAGGGCATCACCCATTCGCTCTGCACCCTCGAGTTCAAGGACAACCGGGAGCTATACGATTGGCTCGTGCGCGAGGCGGGATTCGACCCGCCGCCCGAGCAGACCGAGTTCGCCCGGCTCGAGCTGGACTACACCGTCCTGAGTAAGCGTAAACTGCTGCGGCTGGTGACCGAAGGGCACGTAGGAGGCTGGGACGATCCGCGGATGCCCACGCTCGCCGGACTCCGGCGGCGGGGTGTGACCCCCGAGGCTATCCGCGCCTTCGCCGACCGCATCGGGGTGGCGCGCTCGGACGCTCGGATCGAGCTCGCTACCTTCGAGCACGCCGTGCGCGACGATCTCAACATGCGGGTGCCGCGCGTCCTGGCGGTGGTGCGACCGCTCAAGCTGGTGCTCACCAACTATCCCGAGGGTAAAGTCGAGACGCTCGACGCGCCGCTGTACCCGCACGACGTGCCCAAGACGGGCTCGCGACCGCTGCCCTTCTCCCGCGAGCTCTGGATCGACCGGGAGGACTTCATGGAAGAGCCGCTGAAGAAGTTCTTCCGCCTGGCCCCGGGGCGCGAGGTCCGGCTGCGGTACGGCTATCTCGTCACCTGCACCGGCGTCCTGATGAACGACGCCGGGGAGATCGTCGAGGTCCACGCCACCTACGATCCGGCCACCCGCGGGGGCGACGCGCCGGACGGCCGCCGGGTCCAGGGCACGATCCACTGGGTGTCGGCGCCGCAAGCACTCGACTGCGAGCTCCGACTGTACGACCGGTTGTTCTCCGCGCCGGAGCCCGACGCCCTCGCGGAGGAAGGCGATTTCCTCGCCGCGCTCAATCCTAACTCGCTCGTCACCGTGCGGGGCGCCAAGGTAGAGCCGAGCGTGGCGGTGGACCCGCCGGGTTCGCGCTACCAGTTCGAGCGCACGGGCTACTTCATCAGCGATCCGGTCGACTCGCGCGCGGGCGCGCTGGTTTTCAACCGCACCGTGGCGCTGCGGGATTCTTGGGCCAAGGTCAAAGACAAGTAGCCGCGAGGGAGGAGCTCGTGCCGCCGGTCGTGAAACCTTCGGAGCCACGCTACCTCGACGACCTCTCGGTTGGTCAACGGTATGCTGGCGGTTCGGTCGTGCTGGACGCAGCCGCGATCAGGGCCTTTGCCGCGGCCTTCGACCCCCAGCCGTTCCACTTGAGCGAGGCCGGGGCGGAGGCGAGCGTCTTCGGTCGGCTGGTGGCGTCGGGATGGCACACGATGGCCCTGACGATGCGGCTTCTCGTCGAGGGCGAGCTCCAGCCGCCCTGGGGCCTCATCGGACTAGGGGCGGACGAGCTGCGCTGGCCCCGGCCGGTGGAGCCGGGGGACGTGCTCAGCGTCCAGTGGGAAGTGCTCGAGGTGCGCCCTTCGAAGTCCAAGCCCGACCGAGGCATCGCGCGGCTGCGGGTGACGACTCGCAATCAGCGCGACGAGGTCGTTCTGACCCTTATCACTACGATCCTGGTGCCGCGGCGTGACCCCGCCCGATGAGCGACGCAGTTTCTCATGGCCGCCGCATCGCTGCCTACTTCTTCGCGTTCTTGCTCTCCATCATCGGCATCCACTTCCCGTCTGGCCCCTGCATTTCCATCCTGAAGGTGTACGCGGTCGGGGAGAGCTCCTTGATGGTGACCCGTGATTTGAACTTCTCGCCGCCCATCATGCCTGCATCGGTGTAGGTCCAGGTATCGCCCCGCACGGTTCCCCGAGGGACGCTCGCCATCGTCATGCCCGAGTTGTCCACGCCGTAGTAGGTGTAGACCTTCTCCTCGGCGCTGTAGCCGAGGATACCGATGCTCTTGGTCGGCCCCATTGGCGTTTTACCCTCGGAGCGACAGATCACGCTGAACCGCCCTTCAAACCACTCACAGGTGTCCGACGCCGTCATCTTTCCACCGGGACCCATCGGGCCCGGCTTCATCTCCCCCTCAGCGGTCCAGTTGCCGACGAAGTACCCGAGCCGTGCGTGCTCGGGGCCTGGCTTGGGCGCTTGCGGCTCCTGGGCGGCCCCGAACTGCGCGCCAGCAGCCGAGATGACGACAGACGCGGCAAGCACGGTGAACATTCCTGTCATGCGCCTTTCCTCCCGTAGCCGGATAGGACATTTCATCCCGATGAAGATGCGGAGCGGTTCCGGCGGCGTCAATCCGCAGCCAGCGAGCGAAGGTCCCGGGATCGAGCTTGACAGCTTTCCCCTCCACCCCGATGCTAAGGACGGCGCGATGACTTCGCGTCTCGCCGCCACCGGCGGCGGTCCGTGGGCACCTCGGCCAGGAGGAACGATGACGCGGTGGACCATACTGGCGATCAGCTTTGCGATCGCTGCCTGTAGTGAAGGAGAGCGAGACCGGGCCTCCAGAGACGCCTCGGACGCCGCAGCCGGCGCCGACACCGCGCTGCGGGCCGATTCGGTTGTCACCGAGACCGGAACGGCCGGACGGGCGGATACCGAAGCCACCTCTCCGCCCAACGCGCGAGCGGCGGCACCCCCCAGCACCGGCACCCCCGCTGCGAGGGGCCCCACCGGTGCCGAAGCGATGGGCGGAGTCCGTAGCGACGCCGCACAACCGGAGCTATCGACCGACCAGGTGAGGCGGCTGCAAACCGCGCTCAACGACGCCGGCTGCGACGCAGGAACCGCAGACGGAGTCATGGGGCGGCGGACCCGGCAGGCCATCGCCTGCGGGCTGGAGAAGAACAGTCTCGGCAGCGATGACTTGAACGGGTTGTATCGGGCGTTAGATCTCGATTTCTAGCCTGCCGGGAGGGCCGGGGGGTGGCCGAGCGAGGATTTCAGCGAACTCGACGCCCGCTCCGGCCTTTACTTTAGCCCCACCAATCCGCGCACCGACTCGATCAGCTTAGCCGAGTCGCACCCCAGCCCGCGCCGAACACCGCGACCACGTTGCGGACCTCGGCCGGGGTCCGGACCGGGTTCCCGCGAATCACGACCAGGTCGGCCGGCCTCCCGGCCGCGATCGTCCCCACCCGGTTGCGATCCCTAGCACCTTGGCGCCGTTGGAACTCATGATCCGAATGGCCTCCTCGGGCGAGAAAAAGCCGGCCTCGACGAGCAACTCGTCGTTGCGCTGGTCGGCATACCCCGCGATCGCCGTGTGCTCGACTCTATGACCAGTGGTCGCCACGTTCCAGAAACTCCTGCCCGTGCTCCCCAGCCAACGTGAACTCCGATCCCAACGCCAGAGGAACGGCCGCGGACCGCTCGGCGACCTGTTCGAAGTAGTCTTCCAGACCGGGTGGGCAAATGACGATGGCGTGTCCACCGGCGGATCCCACCTGGTAGCGGTGCGCGACCCCCGCCGGTACTGCCACCGAAGTGCCGGCTTCGGCGACGATCGTCTCGCCATCTCGGGTGAACGTGTACCTGCCCTGCAGGATCAGAAAGCTCTCGGGGCCACGCGGGTGGACGTGCAGCGCGGGACCGACGGCAGGCGGATGCCACATTTCGATCAAGCCGTAGGCACCGCCGGTCTGGGGCGTGCGGAGATGAATGCGCATGCGGGTGCCGTGAAAGACGAATTCGTCCGCTGCGGCCGGCTTGATCGGCGGCATCACGTGTTCTCCCCTTGGGTTCGCTCGGGATTGGCTTCCACCGCGAACTCCCTCAGGATGCCGTGATCGTCAATGGTTCTTTCATCATGCCACCAGCGGGCACTCCTCCGGTGGCGTCCCCCGCACATCCAACCGCAGGTCATCGGCGTACACTTTCAGGGGCCGCGAGCATTTGTCAATCTATACCTGTGACCTCCGTCACGTTCGGTGCCCGAAACCGCTCCTTCTTGATCGTTTTGGCTCTCCGCCAGACGAAGCTCACTATACGGCACCACCGATCTCGCGCCCCTCGGGCGCCAGGTTGAGTGCTCGGGGTAGCAGGCGTGTGAACCAGGCCTATCTGCAATGCGGCGTCGCGGCCCGGCTGAGAGCGGGTCGGCGCATTCCCGGCGTGCGGGAATGAGCGGGATCGCAGGCGTGTTCGGACGCTCCCTGGGGGGCGGGACGGACACCGCTCTCCGGCGCATGGCCGCGGGCCTCCGCGGCCGTGCGGTTGGGCCGCCCGGCCTCTGGTGCGACGCCGCCGGTGAGTGCACCCTCGCAGTCGGAAGACATGACTGGGAGACAGAGCTCTGCGGCCCGGCACTCGTCGCAACAGACAGGCGGCTCGCCCTCGCATCCGACGCCACGCTCTACTATCAAGACGATCTCCGGCGAGCACTCACTGGCGCCTTCCCACCCCGCCATTCAGACCCAGGCCAGCACATCCTCGCCGCCTACCGTGCCTGGGGCGAGCATTGCGCCGAGCGGCTCGAAGGCGACTTCGCGTTCGTGCTGTGGGACCGGGAGCAGCGCCTGGCGCTCTGCGCCCGGGACTTCGGCGGTAAGCGGCCACTGTTTTACGCCGCAGTCGGCGATTCTTTGCTCGTTGGATCGACGATCGCGGCGCTCCTGGCCCATCCCCGCTGCCCCGACGACCTGAATCCGGTGGCGATCGCGGCCGACGCCGCCGGACTCTTCGCGGAGCCGCACGAGACCGCCTACAGCGCCATCCGCTGCCTTCCGGCGGGCTGGACGCTGATCTGGCAGGCCGGCCGGCTGCGGCTGTTCCGCCACTGGAATCCCGCTCCAGTCCGCGAAGAACGAGGGAGCCCTTTCGAGGCGGCGGCGGACGAGCTGGGGGCACTGCTCGCCGGTGCCGTCCGCGAGCGCCTGTCGCCGGCAGGTCCGACCACCGTCTGGCTCAGCGGCGGCTGGGACTCCACCGCGGTGTTCGCCTCGGGCGAGCGGGTCCTGCGCGAGCGGGGCTGGGGGGAACACCTGGGCGCCGTGTCCATCAGCTACCCTCCCGGCGACCCGGGGCGGGAAGACGAGCTGATCGCGGCCGCCGCTGGTCGGTGGGGAAGTCCGATCCACTGGCTGGACATCGCCGACGTCCCCCTTCTCGATCGGCCCGACGACCGCGCCGCGGGGCGTGACGAGCCGTTCGCGCACGCCTTCGAAATGGGGAACCGCGCGCTCGCGCGGGGAACCCGCGCCATGGGGTCGCGGGTGGCGCTGGATGGCGTGGGCGGCGACCAGCTCTTTCAGGTCTCGCCGGTGTATCTCGCCGACCTGCTCCGCGGCGGCCGGTTGCCCTCGCTCGCCCGGGAGTGGCGGCGGACCGGCCTCTCCGGCCGCGGCGTTCGCCAGTTCTTTCACTGGGCCATGCTCCCGCTCCTGCCCGGCTGGCTGCGGCGCTCGGTCGCGCCGATTCGGGGCGGCCGGCCTCTGCGCGGCCACCTGGAGCGGCCGCTCCCGAGCTGGCTGCGCGCCGACTTCGCCGAACGCACCGGGCTGCTCGAGCGAGAGGCGGCCTCCACCCCTCCCCGTGGCACGATGGCCCCGTCGGCGTACGAGACGTACTGGTATCTGCATCATCCGTACTTCCCCCGAGCTTTCGCCTGCGTCGCCGATTTCGCTCTCGAGGAGGGGGTCGAGGTACGCTCGCCCCTCTTCGACCGCCGGGTCGCCGAGTTCGCGGTCACCCGGCCACGCGAAGAGCGCGCCGACGGCCGGGAAACCAAGCGGCTGCTCCGGCGAGCGATGCGAGGGCTGCTGCCGGACGAGGTGCTGGCGCCCCGGCCCCGGCGGACCGGAGTCACCAGCGGATATCTGATGCGCTCGATGCGGCACACCTTCGCTCCCTACATCACCGCCGTCTTCTCCGGACCGCTCCGCCTCGCCGATCTGGGCATCGTGGACGGGTCGATGCTTCGCGACCGCTGGGGCGAGTGCCAGCGCCGCGGTGGGGAGGATCTCGCGGTCAACCTTCTGTTGACGCTGCACGCCGAGCTCTGGCTCCGCGCGCGCGACACCAGCGC
>JACCSE010000092.1 GCA_013813145.1 Gemmatimonadales bacterium | reverse complement strand
GCCACCGTGCCGGCAGGTCCGGAACCATCGGCACAGGCGGCGGCGACCAGGGGGCTCAGCATGAGCAGCAGCAGACGGGGGTTCATCGATCCTCCTTGGCTCGAGGGAGCGAATCAGCGGATGTTCTTCATCTGTTCAACGGACTCGCCCTCCCGGGTTGCCGCGACTACCGTGCGCCGGTCAGTTGCAGGTGTGACTGCGCCCGCGCGCCGGGCGCGCCCGTCGTCTTCCAACGGACCGAGCCGCTGACCCGGGCGGTCCCGCCGGTTACGTAGGTGACGGTGCCGGGGGCCTGGCGGGCGTGAGCGGGGAGTCCGTGCAGCCGAGCGCGGCGACGAGCGCGAGCAAGGCGGAGAAGTGGCGGCGATGGGCTGGCATGTTGGTCCGTGTGGGAAGAGGGCGGCACTTCCTGAGTTGGATTCCTGATGGTTCGGCCAGGGCGATGCGGTGTGTCTCTGTTCAACGGATTCGATGCGCCGGTTTTGCGCCGGGTGGCAGGCCATTCAGGTCTGCCGCCCCGCGTAACTCTCCACTGCCACGGATGATGCAGCGCGGGGGCCGGCTCGACGAGAGCGATCAGGCGCACGCCTGCGTGAGCAACGTACTGGCGTACCACGAATCTCAAGACCGCCGGACTCCCTTACCAGCTGCGCATCAGCCGCAGCGACGGCCGATCGCGCCACGGAGGCTGCGAGGTCCATTGTCGTACGTGGGACAGAGCCTGGCAGCCGTGTTCCCTAAGAACCCGTTACCGCAATCGGTGAGGTACACCGCCGATCGGTCGACTGACCGATCATTGTACGGCTCGCTCCGGCAGAGCGGCCGGTGCCCGCGGCTTCCGCCTACCGCTCGATGGTTCATCGCCACGCCATGTGTTCCGGGTCCGCATCCGCCACCACCAGCGCCCGTCCACCGCCACCGGCATCGATCATGAAAATGCCCCCGCCATCCTCCACGAACGCGATCCGGGTACCGTCGGGGGACCACACCGGACTGTCGGCGCCGATCAGCACGGTCCTGAGGTCTCCGCCAGCCGCCTCTAGCGTGTAGATGCCGCGGTGAACGGTCGTTTCGGTAAACGTGGTTCCCTCGAAGAGAATCCGCGATCCGTCGGGCGACCATGAAGCGTCTCTTGCCCGGAATGCATCCCCGAACGCGGTGAGCTGCTCCAGGCCGGAACCGTCCGGATTCACCAGGAACAGGTTGTCGCTCGTGAACAGGATCCTCCTTCCATCAGGGGACCAGTCGGGTCCGTCGGTTTCCCGCCCCAGGATCTGGACCGGGTTTCCGCCGTCGGCATCCATCACCCAGAGGTATCCATCGTCATCAGTGAACGCGATCCTCGCGCCGTCGGGCGACCAGGCGGGGTCGTATTCGTTGAGGGTCGGGGTACCCGTAAGGTTCACCGCCCCCGAGCCATCCGGAGCGATGGTGTAGATGTCATATTCCGCGTTGTCGGGTAACGGGGGCTTGGCCGCGAAAGCGATTCTTGCGTGGTCCCAGGCCCAGGCCGGATCGTCGATCTCTCCGCTGTGAAATCCCAATGGCCGGGGTCCGCGGCCACTCGGCTCAGCGGTATAGAGATCTTCCCCGTCGCCGGTGGGATGATTGTCGTGATACACGATCAGGCCGTTCGACACCCCTGCCGCGCCCACGATGGCGTAGGTGCTGAAGCCGGCTAGTGGTGCGCTGACCGCATGAGCCTGCACGTCCACCAGGCTGCCCGGGACCTCAACCCAGACCCCGTCCACCGCCTTGCTGATCGTGAGGCCGGCCACGTCACCGGTGACGCCATCGGACGCATAGCGCAACGTGAGCACCGCCGGGGAGCCGAACGAGGTGCCCGCCGGGCCGAAGGTGTACGCCGTGCCCGGTACCAGCGCCGGATCCGGTGGAGGACTTTCCGCCGGCTCCACGGCTATCGTCGTCGTCGCGGCCAATGCCCCTGCCGGGATCGCCAGAGCGACGTTTCCCCCGAACAGGCTGAGAGCGGCTCCGCCGCTCCCGACCACCGCGCCCTCCATGACCTCGACCGTTGCCGATGCCGACCGCCCTTCCGCGTTCACCGTGATGAGCGCGGCTCCGGGGGCGACTCCGGTCACCACTCCGCTCGACGAAACTTCGGCCACGCTCGCGCTCGAAGTCGACCAGCTCAGACTGATCCCGCTCACCTTCCGACCGTCGGCGTCCTTCGGAACGGCGGACAACCGCACCGAGCCACCGGCCACGGTGAAGGCAGAGGCCGGACTGAGGCTCAGAGAGGCGAACTCGTCATCGGGCTCGCTGCATCCGACGACCGACAGGAAAACGAACAGACTGGGCAGCAGGGATCGGGCGCTCACGTTACGATCTCCAGGGTTGTAGTGGGCCTCGAAAGCCGGGAATGCCAGGACGGGTTCGACCGCTCACAACCGGTACTTGAGCCCGAACCCCAGCACCGGGTAGTAGTCGATCGCCCCCGGCAGGTCGTCGATCTCGTCCTGGATCTCCCGCTCCTCGGCCCGCAGATCGCTGTCGAACCGGTCCCGCTCGGCTCCCGCGAGCGTGGTGCGGCCGGTCAACCCGGCGCGCGGGTGCCCGTGGAACATCACCCCCAACTCGAAGCTGAACGCGACTCGGCCACCCCCGAACAGGGAGTTGTCGAACCCCAGCCCGGCAAACGGGGCCACCCGCTTGAAGGCGACTTCCCCCCTCAGCGCCTGCACCTCGGCGCTGGTGTATTGGTTCTCGCCGATGAAGACGCTACCGTCCACCCGGCCATCGCCGGCCGCCCGATTGCGGTTGAACACCACCCCCGCCGAGAGGCGAAACGATCCGGCGCCGGGGTGCAGATCCAGCAGCAGCGGAACGCTCAGAAGCCTGGGCGTGACATTGTAGGCGATGCCCTGGATGTCCTCATCCCGGCTCAGGCTGAAGTAGTTGATGCTGGTGCGAACGGCCAGGCGCGAAGTGAGACCCACCGCGGCCTCGGCCCCGCCGCCGAGGGTGCCGAACCTGAGGCCCATCGCCGCTCGGCCCGCCTGGGCCGACGCGGGCAGCCACGGCATCAGGCTGAGGGAGAGGGCCAGCGCCGCCTTGAAACCGACGTGAGTGCGTGCCATGATCGTAATCCTCCAGGTTGAGGGGTACTCTTATCGCTGGCTCGGGGCGGCCAGCCGGGTCAGGCGGTCTCGGAGTAAGGCACAGATCGCGCGAGCTCGCCGGTAGACGTGGAACGGAGTCGGCAGCCCCAGCAGGGCGGCGATCTCGCGGGCGGTGAGGTCCTGCTCGTATCTCAGTTTGAGCAGCAGCCTGTCGCTTGGCTCCAGTTCATCGAGCGCCTCCAGCGGATCGAGTTGAGCGAGGTCGGCGACTGCGTCCAGCGCCCGGCTGTCGCCGCACAGGTCGGTCAGCCGTTGGCGTGCCTGGCGAGCCGGACTACGCATCTGCGGCGCGGGGCCCGCGGTCCGGTTACGCCCATAGCAGCGGCGGTGATGGTCCACGCACAGCCGCCGCGCCACCACGACGAGCCAGGTAGAGAACCGCCCCCGGCCGTCGGCGGCGAAGCGGCGCAGCCGTGCGAAATCGTCGCGCCGCAGCTCTTCCAGGATGAAGAGGTACCGGTCCATCGCCCCGTCGTACCCTGGGGTGAAGGCGAAGGCCACCCGGAGCAGCAGCCGGCTGTAGCGCTCGACGAACTCCTGCCAGGCGGTCTCCCGGTCGGCCGGGAGCGGGGCGAGCAACCGGTCCATCTCCGCCGGCAACCGGTCGGCGCTCTCGGCGAGGTAGGTTTGATCGGTTCGGGGGACGACGTCGAGCGCAACGGGCATTGGTTCCTCCGGCGGCGGGTCGAGAACTCGCCCGCAGCTTAAGGCGGAGCCGTTAGCCGCCCGTTAGGCCAGCGTTAGACACTCTCTGGATGGGAGTTCGGGGCGCGAAATGCTGAGGCTGATCACCTTCGGCGGCGTCGGGATTCGCGGCGAGGGCACGGGGGGCACACCGGCCACGGAGCCAGCGGTGTCTCGCCGGGCACTCGCCCTCCTCGTGCTCGTCGCCGGGGCGGGCGCCACCGGGATCAGCCGGGACAAAGTGCTGGCGCTTCTATGGCCCGAAGGTGACGGCGAACGGTCCCGCAACGCCCTTCGGCAGTCGCTCCACACCCTTCGCCACGAGCTGCACGCCCCCGACCTGCTCCTGGGCAGCGACCAGCTCCGGCTGAATCCGGCGGTCATCACCAGCGATCTCGGGGAGTTCGACCAGGCCCGTGCGGCCGGCCGCGGGGAGGATGCGGTCGCCCGCTACGCCGGGCCCTTCCTCGACGGGTTTCACGTCGGGGGCGCGCCGGAGTTCGAGCGCTGGGTGGAGGAGATCCGCTCGGCCCGCGGGCGGG